>NZ_JBFHFD010000226.1:0-12420 GCF_041583735.1 Novipirellula sp. | reverse complement strand
GCTTCCGATCCTCCGCGAAAACTGTTTTCGGTGTCATGGTGAAACCGACGAAGGTGGTTTGAAACTGGACAGCCGTGCGTCATTGTTGTCCGGCGGTGACTCGGGCGAACCGGCGATCGTAGTTGGCGATCCTCATGCGAGTCAGCTGATTGCACGTTTGATCACGGACGACGAGGGCGAACGCATGCCGCCGTCCAAACCGCTGGCTAAACGCGATATCGATCTGCTGACAAAATGGGTCTCGCTCGGCGCCCGTTGGGACGAATCGATTGATCCTGCGGCACTGCTAGTGGGTGACCCGGTCGAAGACGAAACGTTCTTGCGACGCGTTTATCTCGATACAATCGGGACTCCGCCGAGTGAAGCCGAATCGCGAGCCTTTTTCGCCGATCACGATGCGAATAAACGCTCGCGGGTGATCGACCAATTGCTTCACGATCCACGCTGGGCCGATCATTGGATTAGTTACTGGCAAGATGTGTTGGGTGAGAACCCGAATCTGTTAAAGCCATCGCTCAACAACACGGGACCCTTTCGTTGGTACCTGTACGAGGCACTGCGTGACAACAAACCGATTGACCGGATGGTCACTGAATTGGTGATGTTACGCGGCAGCCAGCGAGAGGGCGGGACTGCGGGGTTCGGGATGGCGGCGGAAAACGACGCTCCATTGGCATCACGCAGCATCATCATGGCGTCCGCGTTCATGGGGATGAACTTGCAATGTGCTCGTTGTCACGACTCGCCCTACCATGACACGACCCAGCGTGATCTGTTCTCGCTCGCCGCGATGATGTCGCGAGGCAAAGTGACGGTGCCTAGCACCAGCACGGTTGCGCCGGGGTTCTTTGAAAAGAACTCGGGCCGAGAATCATTGATCAAGGTCACGCTGAAACCAGGAGAGCCCGTCGTCCCCGAGTGGCCGTTTGATCAATTCGTCGATGTGGCAGTCACGCCTGATGATCTGGTTCAAAACCCGTCGGACACACGCGAGCGGTTGGCGGTCGCCATCACCTCGCCGCTGAATCAGCGGTTTGCCGGCGTGATCGTGAATCGACTTTGGAAGCGGCTGATTGGGGCTGGTATCGTCGAACCGGTCGATGACTGGGACTCGACGGCGCCGAGTCATCCCGAAATGCTTGCTTGGTTGGCCGATGAATTGGTGCGAAATGACTACGACATGAAGCATGTGGTTCGCTTGATTTTGAACTCGGATCTGTATCAACGCCAAGCGATTGGGAACAACCGAATGGCCGAACCGAAGCATCGCTTTTTTGCTTCGCCCGATCGACGCCGGCTGACGGCCGAGCAGGTGGTCGATTCGATGGTCGCGTGTTCAGGGCGTCCGATGGATGTCGAGGAGTTATCGTTTGATCCCGAGGCCAGACGTCCTGCGACGACGATGGTCAGCATGGGCACACCGCGGCGTGCTTGGATGTTCGCAACGCTGTCGAATGAACGAGACCGACCAAGTTTGGCGTTCCCTCGTGCGACGGCGGTCGTCGATGTGCTCGAAGCCTTTGGATGGACCGGGTCACGCCAATCAGCGATCAGCGAACGGGACGTCGAGCCGAATGTGTTGCAGCCGGGCGCGATCGCCAACGGCGTGTTTGCCTCGTGGACGGCATCCGCATCGAACGCCAGCGAGTTGGCGGAGCTGGCGGTGACGACGCAAAGCCCGCAAACGCTACTCGAATCGATCTATTTGCGTTTTCTGACACGAATGCCAACGACGGCAGAACGAGACGCGTTCGTCCCGGTGCTGGCCGAAGGATTCGATTCGCGATTGGTTCCTGCGAATCAGATCAGCGAGCCGGTCTACCCGCCGATGTTGGGGCGGGTTTCGTGGTCCAACCATTTAGCGGCGAAAGCCAACAGTATCAAAATGGAATTAGAGCAACGTGCACGTGAAGGCGACCCGCCGGATCCGCGACTGGTGCCCGCGTGGCGCGAGCGATACGAGGATGTGGTGTGGTCGGTGTTCAATTCGCCCGAGTTTGTTTGGATTCCGTAATGTTGATTTACTGGGCCAGACGCGTAAGCGGCCGCATAACTTGGACACCGATGACAGGCTAGGAAGCCTATCCCACATTGGCTGGAAACCTATTATCTCCCATTTGAAAACGACCATGACAATCGATCGCATGAAACTGAATCGCCGTAACGCAATCTCGCTGGCTGCGGGTGCCGCTTGTTTGCCAAGTTTGTCGGCGTACGGCAGCGAGCAAACTTCGCCGATGCCACTTGGTAAAGCGGAGCATGTGATCTCGATTTGGCTGGGCGGCGGGATGGGGCAAATCGATACCTTTGATCCCAAGCGTCGAGGCGATCCGAAAACCAAAAAGCCAGGTTCCTACTACGACGCGATTCCGACGGCGGTCCAGGGGGTCGAGGTCTGTGAACATTTGCCGACGCTGGCGCCGTTGATGGACCGCGTCACCGCGGTTCGCACCGTCCATCACGATGTGATCGACGAACATGCCGCCGCATCCAACCGCATGCATACCGGACGACCGGTCACCGGGACGGTGGTCTATCCGTCACTCGGTTCGATTGTCGCGAATCAAAAGGGGGCCGTCAGCGACGATGCACCGCCCTACGTTTTGATCGGCTATCCAAACGTTTCACGAGGCCCCGGATTCTTGGGGGCTTCGAGCGGTTACTTGTATTTAACCGACACATCCAAAGGACCCTCGGGATTGTCACATCCCTACGGCATTCAGTCGGATCGTCAATCGCGTCGCGAGCAATTTTTGGCGACCACTCGCAATGCCGCTCGCCACCGTTTTGCTGGCGACAAGAAACTGCTTGACTACGACGATGCGTTGTCGCAAACGTTGAAGCTAAGCGGCCCCGAGTTCAATCGCGTGTTTAAGTTGGATGAGGAATCGGACGACCTTCGCAATCGTTATGGCGGCGAGTTTGGTCAGCGGTGTTTGTTGGCACGTCGCCTAGTCGAACGAGGCGTGCGTTTTATCGAAGTCTCGCACAACTTGAACTTCGTCAACGGAACGGGCTGGGACGTCCATAACGCGGGGATTGTGAACCAGCACCAATTGATCCAAGATTTGGATGTCGCGATGGCGACGCTGATCCACGATCTAGAAGCTCGCAAGCTGCTCGATAAGACGCTGATTGTGATCACCAGCGAGTTTGGACGCCCGCCTCAATTTGATGGTGGCGGCGGACGAGGGCATCAAGGCAAAACATTTACCTGTGTGTTGGCTGGTGGCGGTTTAAATCACTGTGGTGCCTACGGCGAAAGTGACGAGTTGTCGCAATCGATCGTGAAGGATCCCGTCAGCGTGCCCGACTTTTTTGCGACGATCCATGCGTCGCTGGGGATCGACCCCAGCAAGTATCTGTACGACGGAGACCGCCCCGTACCGATCACCGACAATGGGGTTCCGATCGCCAAGCTGTTTGCTTAAGTCCGCGGTTTTTATTTGCGTTCTTGGGTGATTGAGTTGGGCTTGATCACCGACGCGGATCGTAGCACAACCGGCACGTCGTAACGCTGTTGCGGTGGAACCACGACGCCACAGCTGACGACAAACTGGATCGCTTCGTCGATCGTCAGATCCAAATCGATCGCTTCGCTGCGTTTAACGGTCACGGTAAATCCGGTCATTGGCATCGGGCTGGTCGGCATCAGCACGCTGAGCATTGGTTCGCCCGTGGCCAACGAGATCTCTTTCATGCTGTTGCCAGTAACAAATCCGCGCGACCAGATACCTTGCCGCGGGTACTCGATCGCCACCACGCGATTGAACTCGATCTCGCGTTCGCTGAAGGCAAAATCGGTCACTTGCTTTACGCTGCCGTAAACTTTGTTGACGATCGGGATTCGTAAGATCGCCGCATCAAACGAGCGGACAAACCAATGCCCCAGTCCGAACGTGAACAAGCGTCCGACAAAGTACAGGATCGTCAGAAAGACGATCAGGAACACGGGGACCACGATCGAGCGTGGCATGTAAACGACTTCGACGTAGCGGTGCCAAAACGCATTCGCGCTGGCTGGGGCTGCGGTGTACGGTCCAAAACGATCGGCGTTTTCGTTGACCACCTTGACGACATATTCGGGCAGAAAGCGTCGACCGGTGGGATCGGGAACATAGCGTTCGCCTTTGTAGGAAAAACCATCCAACCGACGCGCGCCGGTTGCCGTTGCTCCCTTGGGCACCTGAGAGAACGTTTTGCTGTGGCTGACGCCTTTGACAATCGCCGATCGAATGCTCGATTCAATCGGACCTAGGACGTAGCTTTCGATCGTGCTCCAGGCCCAAATGAGTACCGCAATCGTCAACAGCGGAGGAAGCACGACGCCCAGTCCACGAAGGACGGCACGGCGGAATCCTCCCGCACGAGTCGGCTTGAACGTTTCGATGGTTTCCGATTCAGAATGAGTGGGTTGCATGCGGGTCGATAGTTATAGGGGCCGACGCGGTCGTCGGAAATTTTTAAATGGGTTGTAGCTTAAACTGCGGCCACCGTGAACGGAAAAATCGCAGTACGGCGAGAGTCATCACCCCGCTCGGACGGCCCGGGCAACCACCCCAATCGTCACTTTGGGGGCTCCGCCCTGACGCAGCACTCCGGCTACCTCGTTGGACGTGGCTCCGGTGGTGAAAACATCATCGACCAATAAAATATGCTGATTCGTCAAATCTGGCGACCGGAGCACACCATATCGTTTTCGGATTTCGAACGCATCACGAACATTGTGAACACGATCTTCATTTTCCAGCCAGGCTTGTTTTGCGATCCGGCGGGAGGCTCGCAGCAGGGGAACGCAGGGAATACCAAGTGTCGAAGCCGCTGCGGTGGCGATCGTGCGGACCCCAATGCCGCCACGTGACCATTGGCGAGTGAAGTACGAGGGGACAAAGGTGACCAGCGTCGGCAAATCACCGGCGAGTTGATCGGCTAACACCTTGCCGAGTCGCCGCCCGAGCGCGTCCGCCAGTGGTGATTGGCTGACATATTTGGCCGCCACCACCGCGTCACAGACGAGTCCATGGTACCGCCACATCGCCACCACCCGGGCAAATTGGAACGTTTTTTCCTTGCATTGCGGGCATTGCGGCGAACCCAAATGCTGGTTCCCCCAATCAACGAGCGCAGTGTCTCCACCCTGGAAATCCGCGTTGTCTGCGGATTCGAGCTGCCGTTGCTGGCGGCCCAGAGGAAATCCACAGCGGCGGCATCCTCGTCTCATTTCGGCTTCCGATGCCGTCAGTGCCGACTGGCATATTTGGCAAAAATCATGCTGCGGTGGAACCAAACGACTGCACAGCCGACATGCGGGGGGGAAGGCAAGGTCGAGAATCGCGTTTTTTGCAGAAACGGCTCCGGAGCGGACGGCACCACCCACGAGACGGAATTTTGTGATCGTTCCGGCCAGCAATGTCGACATTTGGCATCACAAAAAGTTTTTACGAAAATCCAGCTTTTTTGATTTTACCCCTGAACCTGTGGTCGATGTCGATGTCTAAGTCATCGTTACCACGGACAAGATCCGTGCCACTGGAGGTTTTCCAACTGGATTTCCTCTCCTGGCGAGGGTATTGTTCACCTAGGTAACGGTCAGCAGAGAGTTCTGCTGACGCGTAGTTCTGTTTTTTTCCTTTGCTCCGCCGCCGCACCCTCGAGGTGCCGGGAGGATTCAAATGCGTATCGAATCGATCACAGCAATCGTCACACGTTTCTTCGTCGTCAACGAAGTCCGTGAGATCCGTAGCGCCGTATCGACCGTCGTCGCGTTTGCCCTCCATTCATGGCTAGGGCGGATGCTTCTGGGGATGTCGTGTTGCACGGGTACCCGCGCGTTGACGTCCACATCGACGTTATGGCTGAATCAACTCAGCCATCATGACTTGATGTGGAATGCCAGCAAACGTGGGCTTAAACCCGGTAATCCGCTGTGCCACCTACAAGTGGCGATAGCGGCGGATTATCCAGCCGGCGGTATTGGCAGAGGCTAAACCCCCTCTTTCCATACCCGGTTAGCGCCCCGCTTGGACCACGGCAATGCCGTGATCATTCGAGGTTCTCGACCGCCAAAGCTGGTAACACCTCCGCTCGGTTTCGCGACTCATCAAATTCTCGCTTGCGAATTTGATCGATTCACGAAGCGATCCGGCGATTGTTTCCCTCGTTTGACTAAGGAAATTTGAGCGTCTTCGTTCTGTTCTTTGATCAAACGCCCCAGAACCGAATCAAACCTTGGTACTGCTGCATACAGGTCCTGTGGTCTTTTCCACGCCCCCGTTGTCGCAGCAGCCACAACCACCTTTCCTCGGCGATGGCCTAAACATCGCTACCGTGCGTGGTTGATTTTCGGAAGGACCGAAAACATGAACATCACTGAAAATAGCTTCCTTGACTTAAAGACCCATCTCAGCACGGCCACCGTTGCCGAACTCGTTTTGGCTGTACAGAACGGCGACCAAGACGCTTTTGGCGAATTGTTCGAGCGTTACCGAGGCGGAATCGTCGCACTGGCAATGCGACGCGTTCGTAATGCCGACGAAGCCGAAGAGCTCGCGCAGGACGTCTTTATCCAAGCGATGCAAAAGATTGATCAATTGCGAGTCCCCGAGGCTTTTGGGGGGTGGTTACGCCGAATCGTGCATCGCATGGCGATCAATCGAATGACGCGAAATCGAACCGCAATCGCGTGTGATCCCGAAACGCTCGAAGCGACTTGCTTCGCCGTCGGGACTCCCGATTCGTTTGCCGAGGATCGTGAGCAAGCCGCCGTGGTTCGCGACAGCATCGATCGATTGGGCGATTTGGATCGACAAACGCTGAAGGCGTTTTACTTGCACAGCAAGTCGTTGATCGAAATGAGCGACGAATTCGACGCTCCCGTCGGAACGATCAAACGTCGTTTGCACGTGGCTCGAAAACGATTGCAAAAAGAAATGGAAGAGGGCGTGCTACAAGCCGTCTAAACGTCGGGCGGCCGGAATCATACACCAGTGATTCCGGCCGTTCTTTTTTTTGCGAGGGTTCCAGAAGGAAATATTGGTGCTTTCGACTCCCTTCACGCTAACGAAGCGGAGATTCAGGCAACAAACACGCTGTTTTTACTCATCTTGCAATCGCGGGGACGGGCATTTTTAGCCAATTCTTTTTCGCTTTAGTGGTTGCGAATAATCAGGTCAACGACTAAATTTCTCCTTGTTGCGACTGATTCTCAATACCAACTCACCGGCGTTCGCTAACGAATAGCCACCTATCCGGAGAAATCGATATGGCCAAAAGTGCACCGCGTCACTTTGGATTTACGCTCGTCGAATTGCTGGTCGTGATCGCGATCATTGGCGTTCTCGTAGGACTTTTGCTACCTGCAGTCCAAGCCGCTCGCGAAGCCGCTCGCCGCATGAGCTGTAGCAATAATTTGAAGCAGATTGGTTTGGCGGTTCACAATTATGAATCGGCGACCAAATCGCTGCCCGCAGCTTGGTCACCTTCGGCGACGACCGGTGACGGATGGTCCACGCAAGCTCGCATCTTGCCCTATATCGAAGCGATCTCACTTGCTTCGGCAATCGATTTTGGCGCGGGCTACGGCGGAGCGACGCTACAAGTCGATGGCGTGGCCGTCCCGATCTCGAGCTACCGCGTACCGACCTACTTGTGCCCGAGTGAGCCAAACGACACGCAGCGTATGGGCACCAGTGGGCCGGAGCACTACCCACTGAACTACGGCTACAACGGTGGCGTTTGGTTTACTTACAACCCCAACGACAATTCGATCGGCGACGGATCATTCGCAGCCAATCGCTACTTGAAGTTTCGTGACTGTTTGGATGGTCTCAGTAACACTTTGGCGTTTTCTGAAGTCAAAGCTTGGACGCCTTACTATCGGGACCTTTCGCAAGCCGGAGATCTCAGCAAACCAACGCTGCCAAGCGAAATCTGTACGCTGGGTGGTTCGTTCAAAACCGACACCGGGCACACCGAATGGGTTGACGGACGCGTTCATCAAAGCGGATTTACGACGACGTTCTCGCCCAACAAGAAAGTGCTTTGCAGCGAGAATGGCATTGAATACGACGTTGACTTTACAAATTTTCGTGAAGGCAAGACGGCGACTGCACCGATTCCAAAAACCTACGCCTCGGTCACCTCGCGAAGCTACCACGTGGGCGGCGTGAACACTTGCTTGATGGACGGTTCGGTCCGCTTCGTTACCGATTCAATTGATCTTGATCTGTGGCAAGGCTTGTCGACCCGAGCAGGTCGCGAAGTCGTTGCGGTACCTTAAAAAAAAAGCAGCCGCGACCAGCTGCCGTTTCAAATAATAAAAAACGCCTCGAGGAATGCATTCCTCGAGGCGTTTTTTTATGGGAGCGTGCGAAATGGGTAACGACGTTAAAACGTTACTTCTCTTTGCCCGACACACGATAAAGGTAATCGTGGGTGCGGATCAGCAACGAATCGCCTACCGGCACAGGGCTGGCGACGGTGAAGGGTTCATTGTCGGCGAGTTCGTTGGTGGCGACGAGTGCGGGATTTTCAGCATCCAACGGGCCGACAACAAAGATCACCCCGTCTTCTTGCGTGACGTAAAGATGGTTTCCTGCAATCAGCGGCGAGCTGCTGTAACCCTGGCGAGACTTGGGTAGTTGGACTTGCCATTTTGCTTTTCCGGTTTCGATATCCAAACAGCTGATTTGGCCGCGGTTGGCTTTGCCGTCGCCGACGAGGTAAAGATTGCCGTTCTGGGCAGCGGGGGTAGGGACGTCGCTGCCAAGGTCGTCCCGGAACCAAATAATGGCTTCGTCGCCTTTTCCTGCGACCAGCATTTTCATGTTAACCGTGGTGAGCGTTGCACCACGAGCATAGGGGCAAACGATGATTTCGCCCACAGCAACCGGCGACGAGATCGAGCGAAAGAATTTTTCGCCATCCGGATTGAACCCGCCTAAAATTCCGACTTGCTTTCCGTCCTTGGCGTTGTGCAGCGTCAGATGATCGGCGCCCATCACGGCGATCATCGGTTCGCCATCGACAGAAACGTTTAGCGGAGTGGCATAGCTTTGAGCCGCTTCCTCGGGTGCGTCGAGCATCCGCTCGGTCCGCCAAAGCTCGTCGCCGGAGGTTTTGTCAATCGCGACCACATAGCTGGGCCCACTTTGCATGACGGCGATCACGATCGCATTGTCGGTCAACAGCGGTGAGGTGCCCAGGTCCCACCAGAGTGTGTCTTCGCCATATTTTTCTTGCAGATTCAGCTCCCATTTCACGTTGCCATCGGTATCAACACAGGCCAGGTCTCCACTGCGAAAATAGGCATACACGTGTTTGCCATCGGTGACGGCCGATGGGTTGCTACCGCTGCCTTTGCGATGTTTATTTCCGCGATCGGTTCCCAGTTGCACCGACCAGCTGGTTTTTCCCGACTTTAAATCGATCGCGACAAGGTGATTTTTGTCTTTGTCGCCGTAGGTTAGGTAGGCATGCGAACCGGCGATGACCGGGGTGCTGCCACCGGAACCGGGCAATTTGACCTTCCAATCGACTCCTTGGGATTCACTCCATTGGGTCGGGAAGTGATCCCCCGAAGCGACTCCGTTCTGGTCAGCGCCGCGCCACTGGGGCCAAAGTTCTTCGGCCACACAGGTCGTAGGCGAGGCACTGCCCATCGGGCCGAACGCCGCGAAACCTGAGCCGACCAGCGACGCTGCGGTGAGGGAAGCCGCGGTGAAACTGCGGCAAATCAAAGAAAGCTTTCGCATGAGGAAATTCACTTTAAAATGGGTGGGGTGGGAATGGCAGATGGGGCACGTCGATCCGACACAAAAACGTGCTACGACGGGGCATCTGTGAAATCAAACGCGAGAGGCGATTTTTTTTACCTCTACAAGATACGCAATGCGACGGAGGGAAACAGGGTGACAAAATCCTTTGATTCAGCCAAAAACGCCTAGAATAGCCATCGGGAAGATGCTGGCTTGGGTAAAATTTTAACCATATCGGTGCATCACGTGTCGCGGCATGGGCGGCTAACACTGCCACTAAAAAAAACTCTTTCATCCAAAATAGACGCGTCTCTTCATGACTCCAATAACCGGCGGTCAATCATTGCGGTATCGAATCGTAGCAAGTGGATCGAAAGCGATCGAATCTAAAATTCTCGCGGCAACGTCGGTGAAGCCAGCACCGCCCGTTGAAACACGAATCGTTACCGCAGCATGTCGCGAGAGCTTGCGCCGCGTGAATCGGATTGGCTGGCCGCCGACGCAACGCTTATGTCTGCTGTTGGTGCTGCTCTATCCGTTGGCGTTCGCCGCACCGCTGAAGGCCGGACCACGCGAGGGCGGACCGCGTGATGGTGCCTTACGTGAGGGTGGCCCGCGTGATGGCGGCGACCTGGTAACGGATTCCCCACGCTCCGTGACGGGCGATGCGGTCTCGATCGAGCAATTGTCGGACGACCGTTACTCACGACGGCAAGCGGCGATGATGCAGATGTGGCGACTGCGAGAAACGTCGCGGCAAGCGGTCCAAGACGCCGCGCGTCATCCCGATCCGGAAGTGGCGGATCGAGCCAATTGGATTTTGCGGCAGTGGCGACGCGGTGCTTTGCCCGAAACACCTCCGGAATTGGCAAGGTTGCTACAACAGGACGACGACCCCTCGGTGCTCGAGGAATTGCTCGAAGTCGGCCAATTTGGCGCCGTCGTCGTGGCGGTCGAAGAGTCCGCGGGGACGGCGCAGCGAATGCTGTTAAATCAACGTTTGGCGGCGGCACTGAATCGCCGTTTCCCCGTTTATGTACGGCGGGCCTATCAAGATGATTTGTTGATGGATTTGCTCCGTTTGGTCGATCTTGTCGCCGATTCGAAAGAGATGGCGGTGTGCCGAGTTCAGATGATGCAAGAACTAGGGCTCGATATCGATGACGCTGGTTTGTTGCCTCAGGCGGCTGAGAATTGGACACCGATGGTCCGCAGCGAAGCGGAAATTGTTGTGTTGGCGGTGTTGGGGCGTATGGACGATGCCATCGCACGAGCCAAGAATCATGGAGACGAATCGCTGCTTCGAATTTGCCAAATGTTGGTGGGGCAATGGCAGGCGATTGCAACCGAGACGGCTCGCCAAGCGGCCCAAGCTGCGGAAAGGTCCGCCGAGCGAAGTCGATTGTGGTGCCAGGCGTTGGTGGCTGCGGACCGAGCGAACGATGAAGCCATTCGAACGCAAGCGGTAAAGGAATTGGTCGACCTACCGGTTACGGTAAGCGATGCCTCGGTCGACCTGCGATGGAAGTGCTTGGCTAGCCACGGGTACGTTGACGAAGCGATCATCATTTTGGCTCGCAGCGAAGAGCTCTATGATGCCGTCAAACGGCCGCGTTCGGATTCTGCAGCGGTGGTCGCCATTTCGGCGGCTCGCACGGATCGAGCCTTTGAAATATTGGGTTATCCCTACCGCGACGTGGATGCGAATTTGCAGACTTGGATTGCCGAGGCGATCGAAGAGCAAACGCAAGACACGATGGATGCGAAAACCCTTGGCGTGACGCCAAGGGTCGCTCCGAAATTAAATCGTTTGCTGTCGCTGATGCGTTGTTTGTTAGCCGTGGGGCGTGAACAAGCGGCGTGGACGATCGCCCGTGATTTATCGGACTCCGATACCATTGTCGGCAGTCAACGGATTCGCGACACGGTGCTGATCACGTTGCTGGTCACCAATCGTGACGATTGGATGGCTCGCTTGGCAGTCCGACCCGGCGAGAGTTCGTTGTCCAGCGAGACGCAGCGGTTGATTGTTGCGTCGCTTTCCGACATCGATTCGAAGACGTGGGAAATGATCCTCGAGTCGATTTCGGTGATGATGCCGACAACTCCGGTTGATCAACGGGTGCAGATCGCATTTGATTTGTGTCGAGGTGAGGTTCCGGCGGCGTTTGAGGATGAGAAGCGTTATCAGCAACTCTATCAAACGCTGACATCCAGCCAAGATTATTTTCCTCCGGCGGGCCAGCGTTCGCTCGTTCGCCGCTCGCTGCCTCGTCGACTCAACGTTCAACTCGCGACCTTCTTTTCGCAGCTTGGTCAAGCCGAGATCGCCAGCGAGATTTTGGCGACGCTTGCTGCCGGTGGCGATATTTCAGCCACGTTTTCGATTGCCCAGCGTGAATTAGAATTGGGCCGCGCTGAAAGTGCGTTGACCGGTTTCGACGGTGTTTGGAAATCGGTGGCCGCGACTCCGCGTCCGGCGTTTTCTGCCGCTACGGTTCGCTACATTCGTCAAAATCCTGAGCAGATTCATTACGCGGCCAAAGCGACGGTGGGCCAGTGGATTTTGGCGAGACGCCAGGGCCATTTAACGCAGGCGGAAAGCCTCGAACGCCAATTGCGATTGATGTTGTGTTCGCCTGCGATGGAGCTGCGCAGCGAACTG
>NZ_JBFHFD010000225.1:0-12535 GCF_041583735.1 Novipirellula sp. | reverse complement strand
TGGGGTATCGTGGCGGTGGCGACGATCGGAACGGGCTACACGCTGCTCGGCGGGATGTGGACGATCACGTGGACCGACGCGATTCAGATGTCGTTCATCTTGCTCGGTCTGCTGTTACTCGGACACGCGATCCTGGTTCACCTGGGTGACGGATCGATCATCGAAGGAGTATCGGTGATGCAAACCGAAATTGACGAATCACGCTGGCGGATTGCCGACCCGCCGACCTTTTGGCGTGACACGATGGTCGCGATCAGCGCATTGGCGATCGGGGCGCTGGGGAATTTGCCGATGCAAGATTTGATGCAGCGAATTTTTTCGGCCAAGAGCGACCAAGTGGCCTCGCGAGCATGTTTGTGGGCTGCAGCGGGCTATTTGCTGATGGGCGTCTTGCCGGTGGGCACGGGAATGGCTGCCCACTTGTTGTTACCTCGTACCGAAGGCGAACTCGATGGCGTGGTGATCCTGGTCGCCAGCAAGTTGCTCAATCCGGTGTTGCTGCTTGTCTTCTTTCTCGCGATTGTGTCCGCAGTGCTTTCGACGATTGTCAGTGCCGTGATGGCACCGTCGGCGGTGATGGCGCACAACTTGGTCGAGCCGTTATGGCGGCGGACGCGTTCGACGCCCCCGAGCGAAAAAGGATTGCTGCGATTGCAGCGTGGGGCAATTGTATTGGTAACGGCTGCCTCGGCATGGTTGGCCTATCGTGGAGAGGGCGCTTACGAATTGGTTCAAGGGTCCTACTCGATGGCACTTGTCAGTTTAGTGGTGCCGTTTTTGATTGGATTGAGATTCGAGAATATCCCATCGCTTGCCGCCAAGCTTGCGATGTTGTTCGGAATCACGGTGTGGTCGCTGCACATGTTGTTGGGATGGGAGGTGTTTTTTGAACCGTGGTTGGAAGCGTACGGAATGCCGATTCCTCACGAATTGGCGGGGACGATTTGCAGTGCGTTTGGTTTCGCAGTCGGCTGGATGTTGGGGACTACCGAAACGGCCGAGACAGACGAAGTCAAGGGTTGATCGCGGAATCGAGCCCAAGCTGCACGCCAACAAGTGGTTTGACGGGCGCATAGAATAACCCCTGATGCGACAGTTTGGCATACAGATGATCAATTGGCGTTTCGCATCGAGCGTGTGTGTTGAGGATGTAGTTTGCTAAACGATACGAGATCAGATAGCCCACCGTGCCCAGCGGCGTTTCGCAAACACGATGAAACGGGCCGTGCGTTTGCACGACCCGAAACTTGCCGTTTTGACCAATGTTGCGTTGCAGGTGGATGTAGTCAAATTCACGAGGGAGTGCGTCGCTGATCTCGACCAGTCCAAAGTCGGGATCGGGCTCGAAACAAAAATCGTCTTCCAGGATGCATGCCCAAGGCAGTCGATAATCGACCACCCGCCGTAGGGCGCGCAGATGTGCTAAATAACAACCAATCTCGCCAACTCGCATCTCTTGTCGCGTTTTGGCAGACACCGGCAACTGATCCGTTCGCCATTTGGCCGCTTCGACGCCGTCGACCACCTCGTACGGCAAATTCAGAGGTTGGATTTTGCTTAAGCCTGATTGACGACGATGCGGATCATCGGGCAACGAAATCATGAATAGATGCATGAAGGATTGCCTTTTTTAATGATCAACCAAAATCGCAAACTGACGCAGCGATCGGGCATTGCCATGTACCACGGGAATCTTGCCGATGCGGCGGCTGATGACCAAGCCCTCGGGCGACACGGTGACTTCACCGACACGGCGATCATGGACGCAATAATTCCAGCCTTCGTCTGCGGCGTACCAACGATGCGGTTGTTGGTGACAGTAGAGATTTAATCCCATTTGGTCGCCCCAGTCAGTGGTTCCCGCAAGCTCGGGGCCCTTCCGCATTTGATGGGCTGCGGAAAAATAGCGATGCAGCGTTGCGGCGGTCCCCGCGGCAAATCCGCTGTTTAAAAACGGATTGCGTTTCAACAGTTCAAAAGCATGGCTTCGGTGCCAAGGATCGTGGATCGATAACGACCAGGCGGGAATTACGGCGTTGTGAGGGTAACCCTTAGGTTCGACCACCGCGTGGACCACATCGGGCCGCATCACGACAGAATGCCAAAGCGAATCGAGTCGCGTTTGAAACACGACGTCCGAGACATCCCAGTAAGCGACGGCCGCCTCGGCCGGCAATCGCTGCGTAATCTCGGCAAATTCGTGAAGTCGCCGTACCGGAACCATGGTGCCGTTGCTGGGGCGAGCCACGACATGGACATCGGATAACTGCGTAAGACGTCGAATTTCAGACGGATACAATCCGTAAGTGACCGCGATCACGGGACATGTGTTTCCCCAGGTTCGCAAGGAACGCACAAACTGGTGCTCAAATCGCTGAAGATCGCGACGGTCAAACGCGGCTAGCACGTAGGGCGAAAAGACGGGCGGCGACGGAAGGATGGTCGGTCGCTTCACCGCAGTCGCGACGCGGTTCGTTTGGCTCAGGTGAGTCGCTGTTGCGATCCCACAATAAGTAATGCCGATGCCTTGTTGCCGCAAATCTTCGCAGCAGCATGCACATTCACATTGGGTCGTGGTGGAGCGAAACTGAACCGTCTTGAGCACCTCGCCACGAAACAAGCAGGCGCCCATTCCAACATGGCCGGCATGGGCGCTGGTTTGATTTTCAAGGTCATAGTCTGCGGCCACTGCGCCCAGCGTGGGGGAGCATTCAAGTCGATGAACAAGTGTGGCGATGCACTGCGGATCGAGCAGCACGTCGTCGTCAACGAACATCACCCAATCGGCGGTGGCACGCTGTTTGATCAGATTACGCGCACGGGCGATGGTTTGCCACCGATTGCGATCGTCGCTGTGCGGCCACCCCGTGCCGACATGCAAGCGGAGGTTGACATCGCGTTGGTGGTGGATTGCTGCGAGCACACCGGGTCGCGGTTTGCTGTGGGGCCGACACAGTATCAACACATCGACGCTAGGCAGGGTAAAACCCCGGTTTGTCACGGTTGCGATCCATCCACGCGGTCCAGAAAACCATCGTCGCATTGCGATTGCGAACGTACCGACGTGGGGTCGCCTAGATGTGGATCGTAAAGCTCCTCGAATCCAAGCCCTTGCACCGAACGAATATCGGAATCGCAGGGCGTTTCATGTTCTTGTCGTGTTGCAAACAGCCCGGACGCACTCGCTCGAGTCTGAGCCGCCAAATTGCCTTGCTTCGTGGCCCCCGCTTGGTAATGGTCTCGCGATCGGTCGCAAGGAAGCGGCGGATAATACTGAGCACTCTCGGCGGCGGTCATCCCGGTGTGCACTTCCAGCAAGGTCGGGCTGAACTCGGGCACGTACAGGATGCCGTACACGCGACGGGTGTCATTGAGCTGCATTCGCAATCCTGGAAGGACTTCGGTTTCAAGCAGCCATGTTCCTTGATTCCAATCAAAAATTGCCGGGTCTTTCGGTAAAAAAACGGCACGTACCTCTGTCGCCAGAACGCTGCGGACGATGGTGACGCGTGGGGATGGACGCTCGGTGGCGATCACCCATTCGTCGCCAGGTTTCATTCCGTTGGGATCAGTTACAGGCAGTTGCTCGATTGACTGCAACGTCAACTCTGCCACGCGAGGCAAGGTTGCCGGGAACGTGACGGTACCGGCCAACAGCAATTGTCTATAGCGTTCTCGATCCATAGCTTGGCTCGTCATCAAAAGGGAGGATGGTCATGATGTCAATTTTGCCCCTCGTGTCGAGCCATTGTATTCCCCGGTTTGGTCAAGTGGTTTGCTTTGCGTTCGAATCGCTCGCAAATTCTATGGATTTTTCACCAACCAAATTCAGCGGTCTTCGCGTGGCACCGTTTTAGCAATTCGGAACGACAGGTAGACGCGGTTGAGATAGGCGGAGTGCCAATTCCGCTGTGCCGCGCGTGCATCAAGGGGTTGATACAGAATCGCACCGCCGCGAGTCGCCATCCGAGTTTCTTTGTCAATCATCGTCAGTGATATCGCGGGATCGGGCACAGGAGCACTCGCAAACGCTGGGTAAGGCTCATACGCTGCATGGCACCACTCCATCGCATTGCCAAGCATATCGAAGAGCCCGTAATCGTTGGGTAGTAAACGAGCGACCGAATGCATTTTAAAATCCGAATTTTCAGCGGTCCATGCATGCCATCGCAAGCGTCGAGAATCGAAGCCGAACCAACGCCCGCGACTTGACCCGCCACGACAGGCAAATTCCCATTCGATTTCGGTGGGCAACCGGTAACCAATCCGCTTGTGATAGTCGGGGGGAAGATGCATTCCAGGCTTAATCTCATCGATCGGCGGGTAACACATTTGCGACTTGGGGATCGCTTCCTGTTCACTGAGCCAACGGCAATATTTTGCCGCGTCGAACCAATTGATTCCGATCACCGGACAGTCATCGCTCGGAGTATAGCGAGACGCAAACGTATGCTCGGGGCGAAATTGGCGAAACTGCGCCGTGGTCACTTCACAGGTGGCGATGGCGTAGCGGCGATCAAGTTGAAAAGGGGTTTGCGCTTCTTTGCTGCCATCACGTCCTGGTTCGGTCGCTAGCGATCCGGCCCAAATGAGATCATCGGGTTGGATCACGACCATCCGGTCCCCAGCCAAGGTGCGGAATTCGGCCGTGGAATCGATGGGGGGCGGAGAGTCCAGCGGGACACCCCAAGCGGTTGAAATCGCCTGGAGTGCCGAACGCAGGCCTGGATCCGAGCTTTCCGCATACCAATGCGAAAGTTGGGCGATCACGTCATCCCGACGCGATTCGGAAATGGCATCGGTGGGATAGATGGTCAATGCCATCGCACAACTGCGACGCAGCATGACGTCTTGGTCAATGTTCTCGAGATGGTCGATCAGCCAATCCGCAGACAATTCAAACGCGGCGAACGATTCGATCACCGCTCCCCGAGTCGCCTCGGAAAAATCGGCCTGCATCGCGGCAGCCATCCGTTGCCGATCGCCTAATTTAAACATCGCAGCCAACAGATTCCGCAGTCGGTTGCACTTGTCGACTTTCTCGGAAAACGCAGTTTGCGGACGCCACCACAACGATCCAAAACGCGGGGTTGCTTCGTCGGCCGTCGAGGCGATTGCGAGACAGACGGGATAGTAGCCTTTGTCCATCGCTGTACGTGTTTGCTGCAGATGTTCGCGTCTGGGTTGCGAGGAAATGGTGTGCACTTCGACCGGTAATTCGGACCACCACACCGCGGTGATGTCTCGCTGGGAATCGCTAAACAATCGGTTGTCAAATTGTTGCGACACTAGCGTATTGGCGCGGCCGTAGTGGTTTAGGTTGTCATGCCATTTGCGAGCTTGACGCCAAGCTTCGCGAAATTCGAGCGGTGTGTCTACTTTCCAGCGAATGGAGGCAAAGTAATCTTCACCGTCGGATTTTTGAAACGTTAGATTGGTGCGTGGCATCTTAATCCCCCGCTCGACCAGCGGTCTCCAGCCGTCATCGCCATGGATGTCCTGGTGAACGTCAACGTACAGATCGGCGTCCAACAATCCCGAATCGTCGGGGACACTTATCCAAACACAGCTATATTTTTCAGCGTCGCCTTGGCGATAAGCGTGCAGCGTGTCGGGAAAGTAACGCTCGGCTCGGTGAGCGTTATTCTGTTCACGAAGCTCATCAGCGGAAACGTCGACGCAGTAGCGAGACTTGGCACCATCACGCAACGTCAACATTGCCCAGAAACGCTGCGAACCGATCGAATAGGGTACCAATTCCGTGATCCGGTAATTCATCTCGGCAAGTTCCTCGATCAGGAGCTGAACATCGGTCTCGGCAACTTTGTGCAATACGATCGCGTGCGATCCGATTGCCGCTTCGCACCGACGAAGTCGCTCGTTCAAGGCTTGGCTCAGTTCTCGGGGGGCAAGTCCTGAGACCGCATCGCGTTTGCCAACGCACCACCACGGTGACCCCCAGGGTTGAGTGACGTCAATCGAAGGAGACTGTTCGGCCACTTCGGTTCGCCACCGTGCCTCGACAGCTAGAAGCCCTTTGCTGCCGTATTTTGCGATTGCATCGGTGTAGGCGACCACTTCGGAAGGAAACGCGTAGGGCAAATGAGCGACCAGCCTGGGCAAGTCGTCTGCGGCAAACGCCACCAACAAATTCGCCGCGTTAACCGATTCATGTTCCCGCGTTTTGTCATCCAGGTGCGAATCCAATAACGGCACCAAGTCTTGGCCAATCGGTTTGAAGGCGTCGCCCCAGTGCTGGATCCACAGCGGATTCTCGTTCAACAAAAGCTTCATCAATCGAGTCAAATTGACTTTGTTTCGCAATTGATCTCTTCGCGACGGATCATTGGCCAGCATACATGCGGCGCGAATCAATTTGTCTCTCGACGCGAGTTGCGTGGACCATATATTGGCAAACGATCTTTTGCCGATACTGGTTGCGTGAACATAGTTTTTGGCGATCGTGACCACCTCGTCCACTGGGGCCTCGAGCACATAGTTGGCGAGCAGATCGGCGGCCTTGGGATTGGAATCGGCGAGCACGAGTGCCGCGCGGACTCGATCCGGTATCAACGTCTGTTCGTCATTAATGATGCGAGCGGCATCCTCGGTCGCGAAATTTGAATCGTGCAGCGAGGTCGCCAATAAAACGGCATCGTTCATTTTTGCGTCCAGCAACCGCTCCATCGCCATACGGCTGGCGTTGACTTCGTTGCGATGATGCAGCCATCGGTACCCCGAGAATAGGATCGACAACAGCGTCATGACTGCAAGCGACCAGAGTGCCACGTTGCTCAGGTGCCGCTTTTTTGCCGCCTTCATCATTTTCTGCTGCGGGGCATTGCAGCGTTGCCAGTCGGTGTATCGGCGAATCATCAAATATTCGCCAAGCGTCGGCAGCGATTGTGGTAACGGACGAACCCGATACAGATCCGAAAATTCTTCCAATCGCAAACGGGCTTTGCCCTTTTTCGTCGAACGGTTTCGGTACTCGATCCATTGCCGGATCGGTGCGATCAGAAAGTCATGCGTCAATTGGTACCCGCCGGGCCTGTTTTCGGAATTGCCGGGGCCTGCGGTATCCTCACTGTCGCTCGCACCACCGGAGTCGGTCTCGCTTTGCAGGTCGCTGCTTAGCCCGGCCGTTGCCAAGCGATCAGTGGGGGTGATCAGATGCATTTCGCGGTCCAAGATCGCCAGCAGTTCTCGTAATGAACTTTTTTCGCGATAGGATGCCGCGTGGGCAAGTTCTTCTCTGCTGCGAACCGAGCCTTTGATTCGTGAGGTGGCTTCGGGCAGCAGGGCACGCAGCACGCGATGGGCCCCCTCGGCATGAATTCGAGTTCGTCGTCGAGCCAGCTCGCTATCAAACGTTTCGTCTAGAAAACGCATCCCAAGCCCTGCACCGCCGTCGTCAAATAGCCCTTCGGCGTGATCCCAAGATCGGTTCTTTAACATTTCGGTCAGCAAGGCCAATTGCACACAGATAACACGTCCGCCGGCGGCCAGGTACTGAACCGCCTGGTCCAAAAACTGATTTTGGCTTGGCGATAATTGCTCGCGTTTTTCCGGCAGTTTGTTATAAGCGGCACCGAACAATGCCAACACGTTTCGTGCATGCGGCTCGTCGAACAGGTCCACGGCAGTCGCGTTGACGTTTTCGGCAATCGTATAGTCAAGGGCTTGCATCAACCGAGTGACGCCCATCCAAAAATCGTCGCGGACCATCAGGACGCATTGCAAATATTCACCATCACATTGCCGCAACGCCTGGACCAATGCGGCGCGAGAACCATCGGGGTTGGCGAACAACCATTGCTCGAATTGGTCAATAAAGATCACGACACGGCGACGCTGAAGACGCCGAATCATCGCAAATGACTCGACGATATCCTGGTGCGGGTCATTGCCCGGATCGCGAATCAGCGACAATCTCGAAACGATTTGGTCGTGCAGGGTGCGTTCGGTGTCCTCGGCCGTCGCTTGGACATAAATCGAAATGACATCGTCACGCAATCGTGGGACGATGCCGGCGCGAACGAGCGACGTTTTTCCGCAACCGCTCGGGCCGTAAATCACACCGACCGAAACAGGGTCCGCATCGGAATGCGTTTCAAATTTGGAGAGCCAGAAACGGACGATTTCCGGAACGCCTTCACGATCACGTGGGCCTGGCAATAGTTGCAAAAAGAAATCGGCATCGCGAGTATCAAACGGTCTCAATCCCTTCGGAACCACTCGTGGCAACGGCGGCGTAATGGGGCTTGCCAGAGCGGTTCCGATTGCCGGAATGCCCTGCACCAACGTGCGGTGAGGCGTTTCCATGCGTGTGGTGTCCATCGACCCTCGCTGGGCAAGCCATTGTCTAAGATCGTTAGCAAACGCTTCGCCCGTTGGGTAACGCTCGCTGATTGATTTGGATAATCCCTTTAGACAGATTCGAGATAGTTCGCTGGGAATGTTGGCGTCGATTTGCCGCGGATGTATCGGTTCGCTATACAAAATCTCGTCATACAACCCATCGGCGACCGTGGATTGAAACGGTCGTTGACCGGTGAGCAATTCGTACATCACGACGCCGATCGAATACAGATCCGATCGGCCATCGACACGGTGTCCCTCGCCGCGTGCTTGTTCGGGGCTCATGTAGGCAGGAGTTCCTACGTAGGCCGGGCCGCCACGCGGATCGACATCTCGTAATGCCAGTCCAAAGTCAGCAACGTAGGGACGCCCTTGTTCATCAATCAAAATATTGCTGGGTTTGATGTCGCGATGCACGACGCCGTGTTGATGCGCAAACGCAATCGCGTCGCCAACCTGAGCGAGCAAGTTTGCAATTGCTTCGTAGCTGGGATGTTGACGGGTTGCCCATTGCGACAAATCGCATCCGCGAATTCGCTTGGTTACGATGTAGCAGGCAATTTTCGCTGCGGTTGCCGCGCGATAGACCGGAATGATATTGGGATGGTCTAAGCTGGCGATCGCGCGGGCTTCGCGTAGATACAGATTGACCGTCGCGGTTTTCGAGACCAGTGAATGGTGGGGGATTTTGAGTGCCACGTCACGCTGCAGCGTCGTGTCATAGGCAAGAAATACAGTTCCAAATCCGCCTCGACCCAGCACTTCTCGGATCACAAATTCTTCGATCTGCTCAGGCACTTCCTCGATCGGTGGACCTGGCTCGGTTCCCAAAAATTCGAAGGTGAGCGATTCGCTATTTTTCGTTTTCTTGGGATCCACGTATTTGCTTCCAGAGAAACTCGCCAATGCAAACAATCGTCACAACCCGAGGATCGTGTTGCTTGCGATCAGCGACTTGATCTTCCGACGTTTTTTCCGGTCGAGTCCTCGCCACCGAGTTATTGATTACGTGCCCCGCTGCGATTGTAGCAAAAATTGTTTTGTTTCGAGACGGGCGGTACAGCCACCTTGGGGACAAATCTCAAGGAAGAATGCTGGGGAATTTCCCCATACATGCTTCGATCGGTCATACGGGGCGCGTTGATTGGGGCGCGTTGATTGGGGATGGGCACCGCATTGCTCCGCATGAGTGCAGGATCGCATGAGTGCAGGATGATGCCATCTGCGTTTCGTGGGGTGAACCGACGCGTTTAGGTGGACATCGGCCGCGGTGTCAATCAAGATAGGGCAAACCGCTCCATTGCCCTCCACCCTCGAGAATTCTTGATGCGCACCGATCCTTTCCACTGTCTCGCTGTGATGGCGCTTTCGCTTTTGACCGTGTTGCCAACGTTGGCGGACGAGGCCGACAAGGCTGAGAAAAAAACGTCCAAAGAATCCGAGCAGGAAAAAGAACAGGAAAACGAGGTCGTCAAGTTCGATGGCGTCTTTGAATCGCTATCGAGTCACGAGATCACGGCCAACACCGAGCAGATTGATTCCTATGTGATCAAGCGAATCTTACCGCACGGAGTCCGCGTCAAGAAAGGGGCCGCAGTCGTCGGTTTCGAGACCAAAGAAATCGATGAAAAAATCAGCAAAGCAGAATTCGATTTAGCACTCGCCAAGCTGGCGTTTGAAGAGGCCGAATCTAGTTATGAGCAATTTCGCGAACAACAGGAACTTGATCGTAGTGCCGCTGAGTTAACACGCAAAGAGGCACGGCAAGCCTATGACAACTTTGTCGACGTGGACCGTGAGCAGCAAATTAAGGCAGCCGAGGTCCAACTGAAACGCTCCGAAGAATCGCTCGAGTACGCGGAAGAGGAGCTGAACCAACTCGAGAAAATGTACGAAGAGGACGACTTGACCGAAGAGTCCGAAGAAATCGTACTCAAACGTGCTCGCCGCGCGGTCGAGCAAGCGAAGTACAACCTGGAATTGACCAAGACACGTACCCAACGGACGCTCGAGCAAACGATTCCTAGTCAGCAAGAAAAACAGGAAGCGACACTCGCTCGAGCCGAGTTGGCGTTTGCCAAAACCGTCCAAGATTTGAAGGTTGCACGTCTTAAGCGTGACATCGAGCGTCGTCGACAAAAAACAGAACTCGAAAAGAAGCAAGCCGACTTCAAAACCTTGCAAACTGAACGCCGTGGGCTTGTCCTCAACTCGCCAATCGATGGGCTGGTTTACCATGGCCAACTGACGCGTGGCAAACTCGGTGACAAGGCTAGCACCTTGGACGTAAAGTCCAAAGTCACGGCAAGACAAGTCGTGGCGACGATTGTGCAGCCCGAGCGACTGCGAATCACCGCTGACATCAGCGAGGATCAACGAGCCAAAGTTGACGTGGGTATGAAAGGGACGGCGATTCCGAAAGCGTTTCCCGAGCTGAAAATCCCCGTTACCCTTCAATCGATTGCCAAAGTGCCTTATGCCGCGAACAAAATCGAGTGCACCGTGGTGATCAAAGGTAAACTCAAAAACGCGGAACTCGTGCCTGGGATGACCTGTAGCATCGAGTTTGAAAAGGCGGACAAGGAATGAGCGGGGCAAGAGATTGGTTGCACGCGGTGGCGTTCGTCGCCATGGCGGTGACGATGAGTGGGGCAGTCGTTGCGGAAGAGGCGGCGCTGGTCGACCCGCCGCCGACTCGGTTGCAAAAGCTCGACTTCAGCAAGCCTCCGTCGCTGCCCGAGTTTGACGCGCCAAGTGCCGAAACGATCGAGCAATCGATTCGAAAAGGTGTCGATTTCTTGGTGGCGGATCAAAACCCGAATGGGTCGTGGGGATCGCCAACGAACACCAAAGATTTGAACATTTATGCCCCCGTGCCTGGCGCCCACCATGCGTTTCGCACCGCGACCACTTCGTTGTGTTTGTCGGCACTAATCGAGTGTGCTGCTAACAGCGACGACGCGGCGCAGTCCGCGATTGAAAAAGGGGAGGCATGGTTACTCGAGTATTTGCCAAGACTGCGTCGCGCCGATGGCACCGCCATCTACAACGTGTGGGGGCATCTGTATTCGATCGAAGCCCTGGTCCATCTGCACAAACGGCACAAGAGCGATACGCAGAAGTTAGCTGAAATTCGAACCTTGATCGAGCAGCAATATGACATGCTGCGGCGATACGAGTCGGTCGACGGCGGTTGGGGCTACTATGATTTTCGTTACCAGGCCAAACGTCCAACATCCAGCTCGATCAGCTTCGTCGGTGGGGCTGCATTGGTTGCGATGCACCAGGCAAAATCGATCGGGATCGATCCGCCGCAAAACGTGGTCGACCGCGCCGTGGCCGCAATCAAACGGCAACAAAAACCTGACTTCACCTATTTGTATGGCGAGTACTTAAAAGACCGGCCGATGCGCGAAATCAATCGTCCTGGTGGCTCGCTAGGCCGTTCACAATGCTGCAATCTCGCGTTACGCCAATGGGGTGACCCGACGGTGACGGACAACGTGCTGAAACATTGGTTGTATCGGCTCTACGAGCGAAATGGATGGTTGGATATTGGGCGCAAACGACCGATTCCACACGAATCGTGGTTCCAGGTCGCAGGCTATTTTTATTACTTTGGCCACTACTATGCGGCCATGTGTGTAGAGCAGTTACCGGTTGCAGAGCGTGCTCCGTATCAAGCAATGCTGGCGGATCTGATTGTCCCACTGCAAGAAAAGAACGGATGCTGGTGGGACTATCCGCTGTACGATTACCACCGTCCCTACGGCACCGCGATGGCGACGATGACGCTGCAGCGATGCTTGCCTGCAGAGTAAGGATTTGTCGATCTATAAGTTTCTGATTCAAACGTAGCAAAAGTCGCCAAGACTTTCGGATTGCCGGGGTGCCGAAACTCTTGGCGAGTTTCGCTACGGCAGTTAGCGATCGCCACCTAGCTGCGAATCATGCGGATCAGGTCGTCATTGGACAGCTTCGCGGCGGCCTCGGTTCCTTCCATCACACCGGCGACCAGATCACGTTTGGATTCATGGAGTGCCAGAATCTCTTCCTCGATCGTTCCCTTGGCGATGATACGGTAAACCATCACCGGTTTGTCTTGGCCGTAACGATGGGCTCGGTCGGTAGCTTGGTCTTCGACCGCCGGATTCCACCACGGATCCATGTGGAT
>NZ_JBFHFD010000224.1:0-12548 GCF_041583735.1 Novipirellula sp. | reverse complement strand
TCGAATCCAAGCGTGTAGTTGAAACCACTGCAACCACCGCCAGCAACGCCGATTCGCAGCGAAGTGGACTCATCAAAGTTATTCTCTTGGCGAAACCGCTTCACTTCTTCAGCGGCTCGTTCGGTTAATTTTACTGCCATCGTTGTCAAACTCCTTCGGACGCCCTGTCGGACTGGTGAGTTTCGAAATGTAAACTACTCAGGTCTACCATGGTAATGCCGTAGCCTCCCAGAAACCCGTCAACCTTATAGTATTCGGAATGCTTGGGATCCGACAAGATGCAAGTATTGCGAATTGCCTGAGAATGGCTGCAAAACTCGCCCGTCGAACTCCTTCGGGAGGCGTGACGGCGATTTTCCGCCCCCCTAACTCGCTGCAGCGGTCTGAGAGGGAATCGTAGTTAGATCACCTTCCATTGCCCAGCAGTGGGGATTTTCAACAGGTTGGCAGCGACGATTTTGCTCTCTCACCGCCGGCGGTTACGAAAGACCATCATGTAAAAACCCAGGCAACACGGTCAATTCCATGGACCTGGGTCAATTTAAGTCAGTCAAACCGGTTCCGTGACGTGATCCTTCGGCCGTCTCATCGTGGCGGCCCCACGCGTCTCCGTTTGGGGCGTTTCAGCTTTGGGCGTCGTCGCCAACGGAGGGTTTAGGCCGCTGCAGCCGATCGAGCGCCAGCCGCGTAAAACCCGCTGATGCTCTCGACGACACGATGCTGTTCCGCTTCGGTCAGCGAGGGGAAGATTGGCAAGTTCAAAACTTCCTTGCTCGCACGCTCGGTTTCGGCCAATGCATCGCGGTCGAATTCGAGGTCTTGGAAACATTGCTGCTCGTGCATCGGGACGGGGTAATAGACCTCCGATCCAATACCACGCTCGGACAAATACGAACGCAGAGCGTCACGACGGCCTTCGCCGACTCGCAATGCATACTGATTCCACACATGAAACGCGTTGGGATCGGTCGCCGGCAAAACGATCTGGTCTGCGGCGACGACGTTGGCTTCGCTGAGCAATCGCGAGTAGCGTTCGGCGTTGGTGCGACGATCCTGGACCGCTTTGTCCAAATGACGCAGCTTCACGCGAAGCACAGCCGCTTGAAAGGTATCCAACCGGCTGTTGATACCAACGACCTGATGATAATAGCGAGGCCGCATGCCATGGCTGGCGTACAATCGCAAACGGTCTGCGGTGGCGGCGTCTGAGGTGGTGATCATCCCGCCATCGCCCATGCCGCCAAGGTTCTTGGTCGGATAGAAACTGAAACACCCCATTTTGCCCCAGCTACCAGCGGGGCGGGAATGATAGGCCGCACCAATCGCTTGGGCCGCGTCTTCGATCACCGGAATGTCATGATCGCCGGCGATTTGGCAAATTCGATCGATTTGAGCACATTGCCCAAACAGGTGGACGGGGATGATCGCGCGAGTGCGATCGGTGATCTCACTACGGATCGCTTCTGGGTCGACATTGAACGTATCGGGACAAATGTCAACGAATACCGGTGTTGCACCCAATCGGGTGATGCAGCTGACCGAGGCGAAAAAGGTAAAACTAGGAACGATCACCTCGTCGCCGGGCCCGATCTCAAGCGCCATCAAGGCAAGTAGCAATGCGTCGCTTCCGGAGGCACATCCGATCGCGTTCTCAGCTTGGCTGTACGCAGCGACTTCGTTCTCCAATGCGGTGACATCAGGACCAAACAAAAATCGCCCGCTGTCGAGCACTTCGGTCAGTGCTTCAAGAAATTCTTCGCGGTGAGGGCGGTTATCACGATTCACGTCCAGCAAGGGGACGCCGTCGGTGGCATTGGCCATAGGAGCAACCTTCCATGGTTGAACTGGTTAATAAAAAAGGGGCTTGGCAAAAGCGACGTCAATCCGCGCTGGCCAAGTCAGGGGATGGATTCCCTCGTTATGAAATAACCGCAGCGAATGGTTCAGGTCAAGAGAAAAATTTTTTAACATTGGGCGTCGCTCATTCTTTCCGAGGCCACGATTTCTTTCGCACGCCACGGTTTGATTTCGGATAAAATGGGGCCTTCCTCCCCCCGACCTGCCTCACCTCGCCGAAATCAAAGATGTACCGACGTCTCCATATTTCTTGCACACCTCGGCTGTTCGTTGCCGCTTGTGTCCTCGCAGGACTCCTTTGCCCTCACGACATGCTGATTGGGCAAGAACGAATCGAGGCCGAAAAAACAAGTGATGAAACGTCCGCGGCACACGAAGCCTTTTTTGAAACCGTCATTCGTCCTGCGCTGATCGAACATTGTCTCGATTGTCACGCTCCTGAAACGGAAATCAGCGGCGGATTGCGACTGGACACAAAACAGGGCTGGCAAGCGGGCGGCGATTCGGGAGTCGCTATTGTTCCCGGCACCTCCGATAGCGGCACGCGGATGGCAGCGCTTCGCTACGAAGACGCCAATTTGCAAATGCCCCCCGATGGCAAGTTGCCCGACTCACTGATTAACGCGTTTTCAAAATGGATCGCCGAGGGGGCTTATGATCCTCGTGAGACGGACGGCGATTCGGAGAAACCGAAATCCAGTTTGGGATTGTCGGTCGAACAGGCACAGCAACACTGGGCATACCGCCCCATCGAGACGCCTGAAATTCCATCGGGATTCGGTGCGACCTCGCCGATCGATCGTTTTCTAAATCAGCGGCTGCGTGAATTAGGACTCGCCGCGACCCCGATTGCCGATCATCGCACGTTGGTGCGACGACTCTCTTTTGATTTAACCGGACTGCCACCAACCCCTCGTCTTGCCAACGAAATTCAAGCGAGTGAAACGGCGGCAGACCGCTTTGGGGAAACCGGACACGAGCGAACCGAGTACGACGCGGCAGCCTATGAAATGCTCGTCGACAAACTGCTCGCCTCACCACGATTTGGTGAAACGTTCGCCCGGCGCTGGATGGATGTCGCACGCTACGCCGAATCGATCACGTTGCGGGGTTTCGTTTTCCCCGAAGCCTGGCGGTATCGTGATTACCTTGTCGAAGCGTTTAACACCGACCGTCCCTTTGACCAAATGATCCGCGAACAAATCGCAGGTGACTTGCTCGAGGCCGACGATTTGCATCAACGTCAACTGCAACATGTGGCGACCACGTTTCTGATGATGGGAAATTCCAACCTCGAGCAACAGGACAAAACCCAACTTGAGATGGACGTTATCGACGAGCAACTTGATACGATTGGCCGTGCGTTTTTGGGGCAAACGATCGGGTGCGCGCGATGCCACGACCACAAATTTGATCCGATTCCCACACGTGACTATTACGCATTGGCGGGCATCTTTCGCTCCTCCACCGCATTAACCCACTCCAACCTGTCTCGCTGGATCGAGAAACCACTTCCTGTCAGCGATTCGATGCAGCAGCACTACGATTCCATCACTCAGACGTTGGCGAGTGTGAATGCGGAACTTGCTTCGCGAAAAAAATCGGCCAGCATCGAATTGACGAAAGAAAGTCGCATCATTCCCTTGGCTGAACTTGAGGGAATCGTCGTCGACAGTGGGGCGGCAAAATTGGTCGGCCAATGGATGCATTCCACATCGGTCGGTCGTTTGATCGGCGATGGCTATATCCACGACAGCAACGAACATAAAGGCATGAAGTCGGCGACGTTTGAGCCGCCCAAATTGCCTGCGGGAAAGTACCAAGTCCGGCTCGCCTATACCGCCGGCACCAACCGCGCCTCCAACGCCGTCGTCCGCGTCTTTAGTGCAAATGAAGAAACGGTGGTGCGGATCAACCAACGCAAAGTTCCGCCCGAAGACGGCGTGTGGGTTTCATAGGGTGAATACGAGTTCGAACGCAATGGACAAGCGTTTGTGATTGTTTCCAACGAAGATTCCAACGGTTACGTGATCGTCGATGCCGTTCAATTCCTACCGTTGGCAGAAAAGCAAAACCGTTCGCTTCCCGCGACCGCGTTGCCGCAAGAAATTGCGGGTCAAAATGACGAACAAAGGGAAAAACAACGTCAAGCCGCCGAGAACGCCAAAATCATTGCTGACTTGGAAGTCGAACGAAAATCACTAACGCAGCAACTTGCCGAACGTCCACGCTACATGACGCTGCAAGAGAATCCGACTCCGACCGAAACGATGATTCACATCCGCGGCGACGTCCACAATCTCGGCGATCGAGTGCCTCGCGGTTTCTTGACGGCGCTTCCCCACGGTGATTCATTCGCAATCGACTCTGACGTCAGCGGACGGCTGGAATTGGCTGATTGGTTGGCGTCGCCCGAAAACCCGCTCACCGCCCGTGTCTATGCCAATCGCATCTGGGGTGCACTAATGGGGCAAGGCATTGTGCATTCGATGAATAACTTTGGCACGAAAGGGGACCGCCCCACGCACCCCGAACTGCTTGATTGGTTGGCCCACGAATTGATCCAAAACAACTGGTCAACCAAACATCTCGTTCGCACGATCGTGATGTCGGATGCTTACCGCCGACGAATGACGCTCGATGATATGGGACGGAACCAACTACAACAAAACATCGACCCCAAGAACGAATCGTACTGGCGAGGCCACTCGCGACGATTAAGCGTCGAGTCGCTTCGAGATGCGATGCTACAAATCAGCGGCGAATTGGATTTAACTCAGGGCGGATCGCTGATTCGCCGCGGCACCAACGCGGATTACAACTATCACATCGATTCACCACGACGCAGTTTGTATCACCCGGTGTTTCGCAATGCGCTGCCGGATTTGTTTGAAGCATTTGATTTTGCCGACGCCAGCGTTTCGGTGGGACAACGCACTCGCAGCACCGTCGCGACGCAGGCGTTGGTGTTGATGAACCATCCCTGGATCATTGCTCGCGCCAAAGCGGCTGCCACGAATTTCCGCGAACAATCCTCGTTATCTTCCCCCGATTCACCATCGGACGCTGACTCACCCTCAGACACCGAGTTGGTAGACCGCATCTATCGCCACTGTTTTTATCGTCTTCCCAGCGACGCAGAACGGGCCACATGCTTGGCGTTCCTAGAACAGCCCGGCGAACGCGGCGAACCCGACCGGCTTGCCGTGTTGATCCATTCGCTGTTCGCGTCGCTCGATTTTCGCTACCTGCCCTGAGCTAAAAACGTCATGATCGACTCAATTTTTCCACGCCGACAAATGCTGCAGACGACCGCCTGCGGTTTTGGTTCGATGGCCGCCTCGGCGCTCTTGGCTCAAAGCAATGCGTTGGCGCAAACCCACCGAACTGCCGCAGGATCGGACAAATCACTGCCGCTGGTCCCCAAAGCCAAACGGATCATTTTCCTGTTCATGCAAGGCGGCGTCAGCCAAGTCGATTCGTTTGATTACAAACCGATACTGGCGAAACACAATGGCCAGTCGTATGAATTTGATGATGCGCGGCAACTCGCTCGATCGGGCAAGGCCCGGGCATTTCGCTTGATGCAATCGCCTTGGAAATTCAACCAATATGGCGAATCAGGCCGTTGGGTGTCGGACTTGTTTCCCGAAACCGCACGTCATGCCGACGACATGTGCCTGTTGCACGGCATGCACACCGAAGGCGTTGCCCATGGCCCCGCAACGCTGTTTCTGCACTGCGGCAGCACCAATTTCATCCGTCCCTCGTTCGGTTCGTGGCTGCTGTATGGCTTGGGCAGTGAGAATGAGAATCTGCCGGGCTTTATTTCGATTGCCCCCTCGATCGGCAACGGAGGCGCACGGAATTACGGCAGCGCCTTTCTGCCACCTCGCTACCAAGGCACCAAGGTCGGCGGCGCCAGCAGCAGTACGATGACCATCGATAGCCTGACTCGCAGCGATATCCCCCACCCGCTGCAACAACAACAGTTTGAATTACTCAATCGTTTGAACCAACAGCAACTCGCACAGCGTCCGCTGCAGGACGCCGAACTCGATGCTGCGATGAAATCGCACGAACTCGCTTGGCGGATGCAGCAATTCGCCCCCGAGACACTTGATCTTTCCAGCGAGACCGCCGAGACGATCGAGATGTATGGAATCAATGCTCCCGAGACCAAACGGTATGGAGCCCGTTGCTTGATGGCCCGGCGGATGTGCGAAGCGGGGGTGCGATTTATTCAAGTCAACTACGGGGACGATTCTGCCAACCCGGCCTGGGACCAACATTCCAATTTGCCCAAACACGGCACGCATGCCCGCGCTGTGGACAAACCGATTGCGGCGCTGTTGACTGATCTCAAACAACGTGGCTTGCTGGAAGACACGATCGTGTGGTGGGGCAGCGAGTTTGGACGCACTCCCTACGCGCAAGACAACGGAACCGGTCGCGACCATAACCCCCGCGGATTCACGGTCTGGTTAGCCGGCGGCGGTTTTCGAGGCGGACATTCGCACGGAGAAACCGACGAATTTGGATTCCGCAGCATCGCGGGTCGCGTGCATATGCATGACCTGCACGCCACCCTGCTGCATCAACTAGGACTCGATCACAAACAATTGACCTTCGAACATGCCGGTCGCAATTTCCGGCTCACCGACGTGCACGGCAAAATCGTCACCGAGATTCTTTCCTGAAAAGGTTTGGCCGAGAATATTTGTACGAGACTGCAACGTCATGCTCGACCGAGCCTCCTCTCAACGACACGCTCTGTTCGTTCGCCACCCCGCTCAGTTCGTCGAAACGGTATAGCTGAGAGGGCCGGGACTTGGAATCGTTTCCACTAAATCACTTTGCGAGTGGAACTTGGCAGGCAAAATCTGCTTTTTGAAGCTGGTTCCCGCCTCGGGCGAATCGGCGGGCAAGTTGGCGGCCACCTCTTCATAGCCGCGAATCTCCACTCGCTTTGCACCCGGAATCACGGGACCTTTGAACACGCCGTTGATCACTTTCAAGTTGTCGGCTTGGACCGATGGATCGTCTGGCACAAACGTCACGTCTCCGTTGCTTAACGGCACACCGTCCAAATTAACGGTCCCTTCGACGACGACGCGGTCCAGCAGATCGCTATCGCAGCCACACAGAAACAGTGGACAGGAGAACAAAACGGCCACGATCGCTTGAGTTGACAAAATACGCATGAATAATTCCGGTTTAAGAGGATGCTTAAAAAAAACATGCTGGGGGGGAACGCCATTAAAAGCGGCGGAGAGAGAAAAGCTGCTCCCCGCCGCGAATTTGAAATTGTCGACGCTGGCCCGCTAGGGCAACGTCACGACTTCGCCGTTGTTGCGAGTGCCAATCGCTCGGTAGGTAACCAGGTCAATCGATTCAGTAAGGAACCGGACCGAACCATCCGCCAACGTGAATTGAGCACCGCCGGGATGCACGCTCCGTGCGAAATTGCGGATCTCCACAGCACTCCCGATCGAATTGCAGGGTGCCAATGGATAGGTCTCGGTCTTGCACGAGTAGACTTGATCGGGCAGCGTGGTATTAGGAGATTGCCAGGTGGTGAAACCAAATCCACCGTGCGGACCTCCGCCCCAATACCCGCCGGCTCCGCCCCAACCGCCAAGCCCAGGACGCACAAGCGTCTCGCCGACCATCAGCGTATTGGAGGTCCCATCGGCAACATCACGCATCTTTGTTTTCGAATCGTTGTAAAACATGCCATCGAGATTGGTCATGGGGCGAGTCATCTCGGTGCTGGCGGCAGCGACCACATAGTTGCCCTGAAATCCTTCGCCGTTGGAACGCCGCGTACCACCACCGCCAAAGCCACCGGCGCCGGGATCCGAAGGACACATAAAGGCGGGTAGGACGGCATCCTTAAGCTCGGGAGGCGTATCCATCACCCATTGCCCATCCCAGTGCTGGTAGGCTTCCGAAACCGCTCCGATTTCGATGAATGACATCACTTGCTGCATCCAAGTATCCCGCCGATGAAACGTCCCAGAATCCCGATAACCATACGGGTAGATGCGAAACGTGTCATGGTAATTGTGCAGCGCTAAGCCGAGTTGCTTCATGTTATTGGAACAACTCATTCTCCTGGCGGCTTCACGGGCCGCCTGCACCGCAGGCAACAACAGCCCGACCAAAACTCCGATGATGGCAATTACCACCAATAGTTCAACCAGAGTAAAACCCTGGTTCGCGGAACGCCCTCTTGTATTTGCCTTCATCACTTTCCCTTTACCCCTGAATTAAGAAACAAAAAGCGCAGCCTAAGGCACTCTTGAGAGTGCATTGGTCTATAGACTATCGGGGCTCAAATCTGCTGTCAAATTTTTGCGAGCGGGTTTGGAGCCAGATTTGAGCCCCCCAAACGCGAGATTTGCATGAGACGGGACACGCGATTTTCGACGCACACAAACAGCAGTGCAGGCGGTGCCGCTACGGATGAACAGCGGTCGATTTGCCCCCCACTAACTCACGAAAACCAGAGTCACGATTATTTCGGAACCACGAAACGAAGCGGAAAAAAAATCGTTTTTTTTTTGCGGTTTGTCCGCAACCGATGCGATCGACGTCGCCGTTGAGTGGGCATTTCTTTGCCGTTTTGCGGCGGTCAACCGCTCGGACTGATGCGAAAGATTCACTCACTACCAGGGGACGATTCGCGGCGTAATCGCGACCAGGGACGGCGATGTGAGACGCGCGTTATTAAAGTGATGTCACTGGGCAAACGCCGTGGACTCATCCTCGCCATGCGACTCCGACCCAACCGAGCGATGAAATGTGAGCGTGCGTGCACTATGCGTCATCTCGTCACGCAGTTCCATTTCAGCACACGCGGTTCGTGAAGCAAAATTTGCAAGGCAAAAAAATTATTGAGGGCAGATCTTTTGATAATACCGCAACAATTTCCACCCCACTGGAACACGCTGCACCCCTATAATGGCGGCTATAGAACTCCGGTGCATGGAATAAGATCACCCCGGTATATGAAGTGCGGAATCCGTAGAACAGAGTCATTTCAGGGCATTCGCCACCGTTGCAGCTTGAGTTGGGACCGGCGTCCCACGCCTTTTTAGGCGGGGCAATCACCCTAATCGGTGATTGTCACTGGGGTTCACCAAGACTTAAGACCGATCAACACGCGGATTCGCTCGGATAGTCGTTTACTGCTAGAAAGCCACTTGCCTCAGAAGGAGTGCATGATGCTTCGCCGTTCCCCGTTGGTCGAATCTTATCGAGCGGAGATCACACCTCCTCCGCCGCCGGACGATGCCCTGCTGCAGATCGACGATCTCGTTTCGTACATGCGTTTTGTGCTGCGTCATAAGTACCGTATTTTCTTATCGCTTCTGTACGCGTTTGTGGGCGGCTGGATCTATTTCCACAATCAACCGGTGGTTTATCGCTCGAAAGCGGAGGTGTTTGTCGAACCGAAAGACTCGCTCGATCGCGAAGGTTCCTCGGCGTATGGCCACGACGCGTCGTTGCTTGATACGCATGCATCGCTGATCCAAAGTCCCTGGTTTGTCGAAAAAACCTTTCAGGAAAACGAGCTACAGGGGCTCGATCTGTTGGCAGAATCCAATAACGTCGCCAACACCATCCTGCCTTTGATGCATGTGAATCACGAGGATTCGATTGTAAAAATTTCATTCGATAGCATTTACCCCGACGAGTGCCCCAAGGTGCTCGAGGCGCTCGTGTCAACGTACCAGCGTTATCTGATCGAATCCAGCCGCGAAAACTTGGAACAGGCGATCGAACTGATCTACAACAAGGCAGAAACGCTGCAGCACGAAATTCAAGAAAAGAGATTAGCATTTCAGCGGGCTAAAGCCTCTGTCCCGCTTCCGGCGATCGAGAGCGCCGAGCATGCCTCATCCGCTCGACAAATGATGGAGATTGATAACCGGCTGGTCGATTCTAAGGTTCGACGCGCGGAACTGCTGTCGAGACTTGCGACAATCCAGTCCGCTCAGTCACAAAGTATCCAAGCTGCAAGTCTATTGCTTCCTGCTATCTACCAAGAACACCAGCTGCAACTCGCAGCATCGGAGCAACATCGTCAGGAGCGGTCGGAGGACCAGGCGGAACGATCATGGTGGCGTGGCGAGTCCATGCAGCAACAATCTTACGACCGATTGCTAGAATCTCGCATCCGATTGCAGGGGCTAAAGGAAAGATTAGGTGAGCAACTGTTTCCGCTGGAGGAAGAAGAGAAACTGCTGGCCAATCAATACGGAGACAACTATCCATCGTTGCAGGAATTACGCAACAAGATAGACCAGATCCGTGACCTGTATACCGAACAAATCAAAGCCATCGAGCGAGAGATCGCGGCCGAGACTCAAGTGCCCACCGCCTCCGTGGCGACCGTCACTAAATCGAAGCCAAAGGCTTCCGTGACCGAAACGATGGAAAGTAACGAGTCGCAATTGGCCGATTTGATCGATACCTATATTGGATCTCTACAGCAGGAATTGACCGATCTTGATGCGGCCGATCAAACGTTGGCGACCCAATACCAGACGATGAACCAACGGATGCAGGATCATCGAGACAAGGTTCGCGAATCCGAGCTTCGTCAGAATGAAAACGATCATTTGTTGGTCGAGATCTCACTTGCGGAACGACGCTACGATGCGTTGATCAGTCAACTCAGCCAATTTGATCTGAACAAAGATTTTGGGAACTTCGGCACCACGGTGATCGCACCGCCGAGCAATCCGTCTCAGATCGCCCCTAACGCTCTGATTACCATTCTGACATCGGGAATGATTGGATTGATGTGCGCCTTTGTCTGGGTCGGGTGTGCTGAAATTGCGGAACGAACGCATCACAATCCCGAGGCGATCCGTGATCTCGGTCTACCGATTCTTGCTAAAATCCCCGAACGCCATCGTGACCGAAAACGCTTGAAGTCACGCCAACGTCAAACCCTCTGCACCGTCCACGAGCCCGAATCTGCGGATGCGGAAGCCTATCGATCGCTGCGCACCGCATTGGATTGCATCAACCAAACCAGCACCAACATGGTGATTCAAGTCACCAGCCCCGTCGCTGGAGACGGAAAATCGACACTGGCGGCCAACCTCGCCGTGTCGATTGCCCAGTCCGGCAAACGCGTGCTGTTAATGGACACCAACCTCCGCGCCCCAACGATGCACACCCTGTTTGGCAGTTCCAATGACGCCGGATTGTCGACGTTGCTCTGTGGCCACTCGACCCCACGTGATGTGATCCGAGAAATGAACACTGCGGGGTTGTACTTGCTGCCCGCGGGCCCGCAGCCAAAGTGTCCGGCAGATCTGATCGCATCACCGCGGTTCGCACGCTTTACCGACTGGCTAAGAGACAGGTTTCAATTTGTGATCATTGACACGCCTCCGATCTTAATGGCGAGTGAATCGCGTGTGATCGCGGCGTTGTCGGACGGCGTCCTGTTGACCGTCCGCTCGCGTCAAAACGATCCCGCCGAAACGCAACAAGCATGCGAATTACTCGATATCGCAGGTGCCAATGTGTTGGGAGTGGTGGTCAACGAAACAACTTGCAGTGCATGTCGTCACCGCAGTTTTGAACCGCCGCAGATCATGACCACGTCTCAAGCACCGGTAACGACCAGCCGACGGATCAAGTGAGTGCTCCAATTTTGCTGTCGCGTTTTGCTAGACATAAAAAAACACGGCCGTGATCCAAGATCACGGCCGTGTTTTTAATATTACGATCATCGTGACCACGTTTTCAACGTTGTCACCGACATGATTTACGAACCTTGCTGTTCGCCACCGCTGCTGCTTCCGCCGCCGAACATGTTGTCCAAGGCTTCATTGCTGGCAGGTGCTGCAGGAGCATCGTTGCTTTCGTTTTCCGCTGCAGGACTATCGACTGGCGAAATATCCAAAGGCGAGATGGTCGGTGCTGCAGGTGCAGGTGCCGCTTCTTCGCCCGCGTTGAGCAGCGGGAAGCTTTCTTCGAGCGATTGGACCGGTGCAGCCGCCAATTCTTCCAATGCTTCGCGACGATAATTTACTTCGCCATCTTGGAAAATACGGAAACCGGTTCCGGCAGGAATCAAGTGCCCGAGAATTACGTTCTCCTTCAATCCAACCAACTTGTCGACCTTGCCCGCCAACGCAGCTTCGGTCAATACCTTGGTGGTTTCTTGGAAAGACGCCGCACTGATAAAGCTGTTCGACTGAACCGCCGCCTTGGTGATTCCTAGCAACTGAGTACTCGCCGTTGCCGACTTCGGACGTTTGCCCTTCGCTGGGGTTCCGCCCAATGCTTCGATTTCGGCATTCGCCTGCTCGAACGTATCCTTTGGAATGATCGTGCCTTCGCTGTAATCGCTATCGCCAGGGTTGGCGATCTTGATGCACTTGGAAAGCTCTTGGTTTGCTTTGCGGAACTGGAATCGGTCCATCACCAAACCAGGCAACAGGTTCGTATCGCCTGGGTTCTCGATCTTCACTTTGCGAAGCATACGAGCGATGATGATTTCACAGTGTTTATCGTTAATCTCCACACGTTGGGATTGATAAACCTGTTGAATTTCATGCAGCAAGTACTGCTGAACGGCTTCTTCACCCGAAACACGCAAGATGTCGTGAGGCACCAAAGGTCCGTCAACCAACGCTTGACCGGCACGCACGATGTCACCG
>NZ_JBFHFD010000223.1:0-12584 GCF_041583735.1 Novipirellula sp. | reverse complement strand
TTGGCCGTCTCGGCGGCGATTCTTGATAAAAATCATGGGCACATGGAAGTCGAGAGCCAACTTGGGGTGGGGACGACCTTTGCCGTTCACTTGCCCCGGCATTTTCGCTCCTAAATGCTCCTGGCTGCACACTTGTGATGAGCACGACAGCACGCCTGAGCCAATCGATTAGCCCAATCTGATGAGATCGATGTCGCCGCGTTGGTTTGGCATCGCAGATGCAGTAACGTGGGTGCCAACCGTGGCATCGACTCGATTGACATCCGCCCGATCCGACGAGTCAACGCATCGAAACGATTCGATAAAAGGACGACGGATGAGCGAACCGGGGGCTGACGACGTGTCTGCGATCAACCGACAAGCCAAGGCTGTCACTCAGGTTCGGGTTCCGGGAAACTGCGGCAATCCATGGCAAGTCGATGCGGCGGTGGTGACTGAGATTCGTGACGAGACGCCTGGGGTGGCGACGTTTCGGTTCGCCTGGGCAGACAACAACGTGACTTCGCGAGTCGCGGCGCAGCCAGGCCAATTCAACATGCTGTATATGCCGGGTGTCGGCGAGGTGGCCATCTCGGTTAGCGATGATCAAATCCGAGCGGACCAAGTCGTTCACACCATTCGCGAGGTTGGCAATGTGACCGGCGCGATGTTTCGCTTGGCGGTAGGCGATACGATCGGAGTCCGAGGCCCGTTTGGCTCCGCTTGGCCGCTGGATCAATGTGCCGGTCACGATGTCGTGCTGGTTTGTGGAGGCATTGGGCTCGCCCCGATGCGAACGTTGGTGCATGAGTTGGTTCGTCGCCGAGATCAATTCGGAGAAGTGGATTTATTGATCGGCGCACGCACCCCATCGGATTTACTCTACCAAGACGAATATTCGCAGTGGAATTCACAAGGCATCCACGTGCACACCACCGTGGACCGTGCCACCGCGATATGGAGCGGCAACATCGGCGTCGTGATCCTGTTACTGGAGCGTTTGAAACTGCGTGATCCGGCGCAAACCTTGCTGATGACATGCGGGCCCGAGGTAATGATGAAGTACACGATTCAAACTGGGATCTCGCGAGGTTTGACGAATGACCATATCTGGTTATCGCTCGAACGCAATATGAACTGTGCCGTGGGCACCTGCGGCCATTGTCAATTTGGACCTCATTTTCTGTGCAAAGACGGACCGATACTGCGATTTGATCAGGTGCAGGCATTGATGGAGGTGACGGATCTATGAGTCACTTGCCTAGCACCGAGAAGAAACGTTTGGGGGTGTTCAAGTTTGCCTCGTGTGACGGATGCCAACTTTCACTACTAAGCTGCGAAGACGAATTGCTCGCGTTGGCCGTGAAGGTCGAGATTGCTCATTTTTTAGAGGCGAGTAGTGCTACGTTGCCGGGGCCTTTTGACTTGGCACTCGTTGAGGGTTCGATTTCGACCGGCGAAGACATCCAACGGATTCGCGAGATTCGCCGTCAATCGCGATCGTTGGTGACGATCGGTGCGTGCGCGACGTCGGGCGGCATCCAGTCGCTGCGAAATTGGGCCGATCACGACGAATACCTCCGTTATGTTTATCCGCATCCCGACTACATCGATTCGCTCGCCACCAGCACCGCGATCAGCGATCACGTTACGGTCGAATTTGAATTGCGTGGTTGTCCGGTCGATAAATATCAATTGCTCGAGGTGGTGATGGCCTTCATCCACGGTCGCCGCCCCCATATCCCCTCGCACAGTGTTTGTTTGGAGTGTAAACGCCGCGGTACGATTTGTATCGCAGTGACCGAAGGCAAACCATGCCTTGGCCCGATCACGCAAGCAGGGTGTGGCGCGATTTGCCCCGCGTACCACCGAGCATGTTATGGGTGTTTCGGTCCCTGTGCTCAAGCCAATCCGGCATCCTTGTCCGAGCATTATCTTGCCGACGGAACGACGCCACTGCAGATGATTCATCAGCTACGAAACGTGAACGCAGCGTCACGGTTGTTTCAAATCGAGAGCAATCGTATCGAAGCGAAACCTTCATCGGCGAGTGCCCACGAATGAGCCGTGAACGCAAAATCATTGTCAATGCTTTGACCCGCGTCGAAGGGGAAGGAGCATTGCATATTCGGCTCGATGGCGACGAAGTCGAAGAGGTGCGATTGTCGATCTACGAGCCGCCTCGCTTTTTCGAAGCCTTGTTACGAGGACGATCGATCGAGGAGGTGCCGGACATCACGGCGCGGATTTGTGGGATCTGTCCCGTTGCGTATCAAATGAGCTCGGTGCATGCCTTGGAATCGGCCTTGAAGATCACCGTGACTCCTGAAATCAGGGCGTTGCGGCGATTGTTGTACTGCGGCGAATGGATTGAAAGTCATGCTTTGCACGTCTTCTTGCTCAGTGCACCCGATTTTTTCGGATGTGCCAGTGGGATTGAGTTGGCAAAACAGTTTCCACAGCAAATCAACGATGGGCTGCGTGTCCGAAAAGTCGGGAATTCTCTTTTAGAAATCCTTGGTGGTCGGGCGATTCATCCGGTGAATGTTCGCGTTGGTGGCTTTCATCGGATGCCATCCCGCGAGGAATTGACCCCGTTGCTGTCCGAATTGGATTGGGCACTCGCAGCGGCGATCGAGTTGGCCGATTGGGTTGCGGGGTTCCCGTTTCCAACCTTCGACGCGACATGTGAACTGATCGCGATGCATCATCCCGATGAATACTCGATGAACCAAGGACGGATCGCCTCGACCCAATTTCCGACTTTAGATATCGACGAATACGAGCAACATTTTTCCGAAGACCAAGTGGCTCACAGTACGGCGCTGCAATCGACGCGGCGCGGTCACCTATCGCCCTATTTGTTAGGACCGCTGGCTCGTGTCGCACTGAATCGAGATCAATTGTCGCCTCAGGCGTTCGCATTAGCCGAGAAGATCTGTCCCGCATCCGTCACTGAAAATCGCTTTGCCTCCATTCTGGCTCGCATGATCGAAATCGTCAGCTGCTTGGAGGAATCGATCGCGGCGATCCAGCGTTACGAAACCGCCAGTCAAGCGTTTGTTCCCTACGTGACTCAATCCGGTTTTGGATGTGCTGCCACCGAGGCTCCCCGTGGGTTGCTTTATCACCATTATGAAATCAACGACGAGGGGCGGGTGTCCGGCGCGAAGATTGTGCCTCCGACATCACAGAACCAACGGCAGATCGAATTTGATTTGCGTGGGTATCTGCCGCAATTGATCCGCGAATCGGATCAGACGATTGCCAATGAATGCGAAAAACTGATTCGCACCTATGATCCATGCATCAGTTGTTCTTCTCACTTTTTAACGGTCCATGTCGTACGCCACTAACCACAATCGTTTGCAGAGTACCGAACCGCGCCGCCAAGTGGTGTTGGGGCTAGGCAGTTCGCATGGTGATGATCAATTTGGTTGGACCGTCATCGATGAACTGATGCAGGAGGGCGAAAATGACTCGCTTCGCAAAATCCGCAATCCCATCGACATCTTTGCATGGCTCGATGCGGACGCCGACATTCACATCGTCGATGCCGTGGTGGGATTGCCCGTCGATGTTTCGCTGTGGCGACTCGATTTTGCCAACCCGGATCATCGTGCTCAAATCCGGGCGATCCCGACCCATGGGACTCACAATCTTGATCTGTACGAGGTGTTGATGATTGCAGAATCGCTCGGAAAGTCGACCGATCAAGTCGTGCTGTGGTTAGGACGAGCCGAGACGATCGAGCCGATTCAATCGATCAGCCCGATCACTCAAGTCGCGGTCGGTGTGTGCAGCACGGTGCTCAGACACAGGTTACAACGGAGCTAGAAACGTTCCGTTATGGTGAACCGACGGCGCTAGCCCAATGCGATCCACAGCCCAATGCGATCCACTTTGGGTCGCGGAGCCCGTCCGGTTGCGGCGAGTGAAACGATCGAAATTTACCGGGCGGACCCCGCGCCGCACCGCTACAAAAGCCTCCCGTTTAGTGCGATCGTAGGCGGCATCGGAAACTAGCTCCGCAGCACCAACACAGGGCAATGGGCAAGGCGGACGACACGTTCGGCAACCGAGCCGAGCAGGATGTGTTTGACAAAACCATAACCGTGCGAGGGAATCACGATCAAATCCGCTTTTTCGCTCTCCGCGAACTGCGTGATCTCGCGGCCTGCATCCCCGACCACGGCATGGATTGTGATCGCAGCCCCTTTGGCGTCGGGCAACCGTTCGCGAAGACTGTTTTTTACATGTTCGATTCGCGACTTGTCCGTGACCGTGCCGTACAGGTTACCGTACTCCATTGCCGGCAACGTCGGCAGCACGTGAATCACGTCGACCGAGCCTCCTTCGTCAACGATCTGCAGCGCCCTGTCGACGGCATCCAATGACAAGTCACTGAAATCGACCGGCGCGACGATCCGTTTTGCTTTTAATCCCGACATGTTGTGGGCTCCATGATGTGCAATGGAAAGGGAATGGGAACGCCGAACGATGATTGCAATCTCGACGAATCGGCGTGATGAAGTATTTGCAAACGTATTTGCAAACGCTGGGCCGAGGCAAAATGCTCCGATTCTCGCGGACCTCATAAGGCGAAGCGCGACAAATAAAACCCTTTCCAGCCACAACGCGTGACGATCTGCACAGATAAAGACCACTCTGCGACTTAATTTGGTTCCGCACACCCCTAAAAAGGAGAAGGAACATTCTTTGCTTGGATTCCCGAAGCTCCATCCCGCTTCGAGGTTTTTGCCAGAGGTAAGGTTCGATGATCCGATTGACCCATGTGATCGCGTTAGCAATGTGTTTCCTGCCCGCTGCCGTGAGCTCGGCGGAGGACCCCCGTAGCGACATTGTTCAACAGGTGCGATTCGATGTGTTTGTCCGCAGTGATCATCAATCAACGAAGCGCGTTTTGGACTACGTCGAATCGTTAAAGCGGCGAGTGAGCGGGTTAGATATTCGCGTTTACGATCTAATTAAAGATCGCAGCCAACTTCCCTACCTTGTTGAAATTAGCAAAGCGGCCGGACGACCGCAGCCGGTGTTACCCGCCTTTCACTGCTGTCAACGTACTTATTTCGGTTTTGTCACCGAAGACCGCAGCGGCCCCGAGATTGAATCGCTGTTTACGGCGGATGTTTACACCCGAGCGACCTGTTCCCGCTGTCAGAAGCTGAAGGCATTTCTGCCGAGTTTACAAAAACGGTGGCCGGCAATCCGATTTCGTATCTATGAAGTGGACGATGATTCGAGTGCTCGTGGTCGCTGGGAAGCGTTGTGTCGTGGCAGCGGCGTGCCGCCGGGTTTACCTACGATTGATTTTGCCCGCCGCGTGATCATTGGTTATCAAGGGGATGATGTCACGGGGGCTCAACTCGAATCGCTGATCCAGCAGGTTTCGGGCGCTTCAGCATCACGTCCCAAACCAGAGGATCATTCGCGTTGGCGCTCGCAGCAACATCCCGTCGTCAGCTTGGTTTCGACCACACAGCGGCCCGCGATGACCATCCGCCCGCTACTGGCACAGCAGTCCTTGGGCGATGCCGAGACGCTCGATGAACTAGGGCTGCCAGGCGAGGCTGATGTTTCCGAGGTCGGCGAAATCGAGATCGAGCCTGAGATCCTCGGCAGCGAAGCGATCGAGGAGGCGATTGAGGTTCCATTTTGGGGGCGATTACAAGTCGACGAGTTAGGTCTGCCGCTGTTCACGTTGGTGATAGGACTGATTGATGGTTTCAATCCATGCGCGATGTGGATCTTGGTTTTTTTGTTGTCCGTGTTGGTGAACATTAAAGATCGCAAAAAAATTGTGATCATCGCGGGGACCTTTGTGGTGGTAAGCGGGTTGGCCTACTTTGCGTTTATGGCAGCATGGTTGAACTTGTTCATTTTGGTTGGCATCATACGTCCGGTGCAGATCGTCTTGGGCGGATTGGCGTTATTCATTGGAGGCGTCAATGTGAAAGATTTTTTTGCATTCAAGAAAGGGATCTCCTTATCGATTCCTGAGCGTCACAAGCCGGGGCTGTATCGACGTGTCCGTGAAATTGTGGCCGCCAAATACCTCACGGTGGCTTTAAGCGGTGCCGTCGCCTTGGCGGTGATCGTGAATATGATCGAATTGCTCTGTACCGCCGGATTGCCCGCTTTATACACGCAAATTTTAATGCTACAGAATCTTCCGGCTTGGGGAAATTACCTGTATCTCGCGCTGTACATCGTCGCCTACATGTTTGACGATGCTCTGCTGGTGGCGATCGTGGTCACCACACTGTCGCATCGCAAATTACAAGAACGCGAAGGTCGATGGCTGAAACTGATCAGCGGAGTGGTGATACTATTGCTCGGATTGGTTATGCTTTTTCGCCCACAGTGGTTGCAGCTTAGTGCCGTTTGACGTCACTTCGGGGGATCGCGACTGCTAAAAAACAAAGAGGCAAGAGCAACGGATTCTGACCGACGCTGCGTTGGGCGTTCATCTCGGTGTAGAATCAGCGATCATGCAGATCTTCGATTCCCTTTCCCAGCAATCTTGGTTTATCACATTCATTCCACCCTTGGTGGTGTTGATTGAATTGTTGGCCATCTTCTCGGCGTTTCACGCGTTGCGGCATGTTCGTACGTCGCAGGCGGCGGTGGCCTGGGTGATTGGACTGGTGACGATTCCGTTTCTTGTCTTGCCGATGTACTGGGTTTTCGCGCGGCATCGTTTCGAGGGATACCGGGAAGCGATTCGCGCCGTCGGCGAGCGGCATGTGCAATCGGTCGCCTCGGTGCGTCGTGAACTTGTCACTGATGCCAATGTTCGTACTACCACCCTAGATACGTCGCTTGAGTACTTGGCAGACGTCTTGGACACACCGCTGTGTGACGGCAACGCGTTTGATTTGTTGATTGATGGATCCGCGTTTTTTGAATCGCTGCTGCAGCGGATCGATGCATCCGAACACTATGTGTATTTAGAGTTCTACATTCTTCGCGATGACAAGATCGGAAACCAACTCGCCGACGCGTTGTTGCGGTGTGTCAAGCGGGGTGTGGTCGTGCGGTTGTTGTACGACGAAGTGGGATGTCTGCGATTGCCAGGTCGATATATCAAGCGTTTGGTCGCTGCGGGCGTCGATGTACGCGCTTTTAATACGCGGCAGGGGTTTGTGAATCGATTCCAAATCAATTTTCGTAACCACCGCAAATTGGTCGTGATTGATGGCGTGACCGCGTGGGTGGGAGGATTGAACGTTGGCGACGAGTACCTTGGTGAGAACTCCAAAAACCTACGCTGGCGAGACACCGCGGTTGCGATACGAGGCAGTTTGGCTCGCAAGGTCCAAGCGGTATTCGCAGGCGACTACTATTGGGCTGCTCGCACCGATTTGCCCGAAGCGATCTGGCACAGCGAGCCTAATATTTCATCACGCTCCGGACTCGCCGCGGTTTGTGCGACTGGCCCCGCCGATCAACGGCCCCGCGCAACGATGATGTTTGCGTCTGCCGCCGCTACGGCAAAACACCGCTTATGGATCAGCACTCCGTATCTCGTTCCCGATGATGCTCTGATCGTGGCGTTGTCGATGGCCCGCGCCCGCGGCGTCGATGTTCGCGTTCTGATTCCCTCGATAGCCGACCAATGGGCCGTCTTTTTGGCGGGCTACTACTACGAACAACAATTGGCCGAATTCGGAATTCCGGTTTACCGTTATCCTGAGGGGTTTCTACATCAGAAATGTGTCCTGGTTGATGACGACTTAGTGTTGATCGGTTCGACCAATTTTGACAACCGATCGCTGTACTTGAATTTTGAGTTGATGGTTGCGATCGCGGAACCCAAGCTGATCGCCGACGTCGCGGAGATGTTGGAGCAGGACTTCGCCGAATCGACTCTCAGCAACGCATCGGGCGAATCGCTGCGTCCCCTCTTCGCACGCATGGGGACCGCCATCGCGCGTTTGTTTAGCCCGGTGCTGTGAACCTGTTCCGCTCACCATCTCGATCGCCTTGCCCTTTCGCCGCGAACGCGATTGAGTGTCGAACTGTCGCAGCGAATCACAACGTGACGGCCCATTGTTTGCACCCTATTTCGAGTGCTCGGTAACCCACCGAAACTCTCTTCTCTTCTTCGAATAGGTTGCATTTCAATGACTACGAAAACTTCGGTCCAACCTCTCCTCACTGATCGGATTCGTGATGCGGTCCAACAAGCGATTCAAGCGCCCTCGAATCACAACACGCAGCCCTGGTTATTTCGAATACGCAATGACGGGGTCGAGCTGATTGCCGATAAACGAAGAGCGTGTCCCGTTGTCGACCCTGACGATCGAGAGTTGTATATCAGTTGCGGTGCGGCACTGTACCAACTGCGACTCGCATTGAAGGCAGACGGGTTGGCGACTTTGGTAACGATTTTGCCATCCCGTTCGGATCCCGATTTAGTGGCGCGGGTGCTCGTCGCCGGTTCCCACATTCCGTCCAGTGATGAACAGACTCTGGTGGATGCCATCTCCCAACGTCGAACCAATCGGTTCCCGTTTGAGTCTCGCCAGGTCGATCCTGGATTGCAGGTGGAATGGATGAGCGATGTTCGATCCGAACATGCTTGGATCCACTACTTTCAAACGGACCAGCAGAAACATGCGGTCGCGGATCTCATTTCCGAGGGGGATCGGCTTCAGGCCAGTGATCGGCATTTCCGTCGCGAGCTTGCCAAGTGGGTCCACTCGAATCAAAGTTCGCGTCGCGATGGGCTTCCCGGCTATACGCATGGGGTCAGCGATTTTGCATCAAACTTTGATAGCTTTCTTGTTCGCACGTTTGATTGGGGCGATGGAAAAGCGGCAAAAGATCGTCAACTCGCCGAGGGATCGCCGTTGTTGGCCGTGATTGGGACCCACACCGACACGATGGCCGATTGGATTGCCAGTGGGCAAGCGCTTGCCAAAATGTTGTTGCGAGCGGCGTCGTGGTCAGTCGATGCATCGTTTTTGAACCAGCCGATCGAAGTCGAGACGCTGCGAAAGAGACTGATGGATTTGACGGGAAATGAGGGAGTACCACAAATCTTGTTGCGATTGGGATACGGAAGCGAAGTCAAGCCGACACCGCGACGCCCGCTGGACGAAGTCATTGTTGAGCAAGATTGAGCGGAGGGGCGATCGGAGACCTTCGGTTCTTGGAACGGAAGGTCTCCGGCACGACGTTTGCCTCGTCCTTCAGGTGATGGGATGGAGTCCACACTTTCTACTCTTTTCGGGATTGGCCAATCATGGCGTCGGAACTTACCTGCTGTTATTTGGGGATGGAACTTAATTCACCGGTGATCGTCGGGTCTTGTCCGCTCACGATGGACCTGGAAACGGTACGACAATTGGTCGATGCGGGGGCCGGGGCGATCGTCTTGCCATCGATGTTACAAGAGCAAATTGTGCACGCTCAATTGATGCAAACCAGATCCGAGCATGCGATCGAGCGTAGCGGATACCAACCTCAACAAGACAAATACAACGGTGGCACCAAGCGATATTTGAAGACGATCGAAGCGTTGAGCGCCCGCGAATCAGTTCCCATCATCGCCAGTATGGATGGGATCGGCGACGGGGATTGGATTGACTATGCAAAAGAAATCGAGGCGAGTGGAGCCAATGCATTGGAGTTCAATTGGCATCCCACGATCTCGAGTCCCAATGAGTCGGCCGAGGAGATTGAGGAGCGGGTGTGCGTAATCGTACGTCGATTGTGTGCAACTGTGTCAATTCCGGTCGCTGTGAAATTGAGTCAACGCTATACAAACTTGGCTTTGATGGCTCACAAATTACAAAATGCGGGGGCAGATGGCGTGATTTTGTTCACTCATCTGCCTCAGTGGGATGTTTCGGTCGACCGGATGCACTGGACGATCCGTTGGGAATTATCTCCGATCCATTCGCTCGGAGTGATTCTCGAGGGAATTGTACGAACCCGGGCTGGAGAGATCGACCTTCAAATTGCAGCGAGCGGTGGGGTGCGTACTGCCGAGGATGCGATCAAGACCATGATCGCCGGCGCAGATGTGGTGATGGTGACGTCCGAAGTCTACCGCGAAGGGCCTGATGCGATTCGCAACATCGTTCAAGGCATTTCAAAATTCTTGGATACCGGACCCTACGAATCACTTGCCGATTTTCTGCATTCCCGACCTAGCGTCAAATTGGGGCCCGAGCATCTGATGAGGTTGCAGTTTACGGATCCTCTGACTCGCTCGGAACACTATTTTGATCCGACACCGGTCGTGGCAAGCGAAACCGGTGATGTGTTCGGACATAAACACTCGTGAATCCCAATTGCGGAGATGTTCTGATGAAAAAGATTCTGTTGGCGACTGATGGCTCACCTCACGCCGAGGACGCGACTTGGTTCTTGGCTCATTTGCCGCACGGGGACAAAGTCGAGATCACGGTGTTGTCGGTGCTGCATGTGCCCACCGCCGGTAGCGTGACCGGCTTGGGCGATTGGGTCGACACGATTATGGAGCGTGAGCGTCAACGCGCCATCGACACCTTTGCCAAGATTGAATTGATGTTCGACGGCGCTAACGTGAAATTGAAACATGTCATCGAAGAGGGGCACGTCAGCGAGAGCATTGTTTCGGTTGCCAAACAGCAAAAGTCCGACTTTGTTGTTCTCGGGGCGCGTGGCCATTCGCAAGTCGAACGGTTGATGTTGGGCAGCACGAGCGACTACGTTGCCACGCATGCGAATTGCAGCGTTTTGGTGGTCCGGCCCACGGGGATCCGCCGGGCCAAACATCCGATCCGAATCGCGATCGCGTATGAAGAAACGGGCTCAGCCGAAGCGGCACTCGGAGAGCTCGCCGAGGTTCGCTGGGGGGCGGAGCCCGATCTGCGGGTCGTGTCCGCCTTGTTCGCCGGAGGCATCGACGAATCCGAAAGACGCAAATCGACCGAGCGTGCCGCTGACAAAGCAGCCGATCGGTTGCGCAGCACCGCGGCTCACGTTCGTGTCGAATCGATTGTGCACGATCACATCGGCGAAGGGTTGGTCCGTTATCTCGAAGAAAACGAGTGTGACATCGTGGTCGTGGGGGAGACACCTCGCACGCGATTGGGCCGAGTTTTGATGGGAAGCACATCGCGTTTCGTTTTGCGGCACGCGCCCTGCAGCGTTTGGATTACCCGAAATCGAATGCTTCAGGGGTTTCCCAAAAAGATGCCGCACGCGGAAACGGCGTCGACATAAACTCCTGCGTCACCCGTTTGCCGCATGCTCGTAACCCTGACCTGGATCCATGGCCGCTACCGATGTGAATTTGGTCGAATCGTTGCATCATCGCGATGCGTTTCCCGACTCCAGTGCGGCGGTTGAATTTCACGAGACCCACATTTCATGGGTCTTTCTTGTGGGGGACTACGCATACAAAATCAAAAAACCAGTCAAAACGGAGTTTCTTGATTACAGCACACTCGAAAAACGCGAACGTTTGTGTCGGGAAGAACTACGGTTGGACAGCCGATTTGCTGACGACTTGTACTTGGATGTCGTGCCAATTTGTATCGTCGATGGGAAGCCCCGGGTGGAGAGCAAAGGGGAGCCTGTGGAATATGCCGTCAAAATGCGTCGCTTCCCCAGCGATGCTTTGCTGAGTGAGCGGCTCAAAGCAGGAAGATTGACATTGCATGAGGTGTCGCAATTAAGTGAGTCCATTGCCGATTTTCATCAGTCCGCCGCACGCTGTGAACATGACGATGCAATGAGTTGGCCTGGTTTCGTGTTTGCCAATATGAGATCGATGCTGCGGCAATTAAAACAAGCCTGCTCCGCTCAAACGGTGACCACAATTTACGCGATCGAGCAATGGTCCGAATCGGTGATCCGTGACGATGGAAATCAATTCACTCAGCGCGCCGAAGATGGGTTTATTCGCGAATGCCATGGTGATTTGCATCTGGAAAACGTCGTGAATTGGCGGGGCCGATTCATTCCTTTCGACGGGATCGAATTCAACCCGCGGATGCGATGGATCGATGTGATGAGCGACGCTGCATTTTTGATGATGGATTTTGCGGCTCGCGGGCACCTCGAACTCGGTCGCAGTTTCGCGAATCATTACCTCCAGCGGACAGGTGATTATGACTCGCTGCGTACCCTTCGCTGGTATGTTGTTTACCGGGCGATTGTTCGCGGCTTGGTCGCATCGATCCGCGCTGGACAGTCCGCTTCGTCGCCAGCGGAACGCGACGAAGCAAAAGCGGATTGCCGTAACCATATTGCTCTGGCTCACCAATTTACAACCCAGGAATCGCCTACGCTGTGGATCACTCACGGTGTGAGCGGCAGCGGTAAAACTACCCAAAGCGAACGCATTGTTCAGCAATACGACTGCTTCCGGGTTCGTAGTGATGTCGAACGCAAACGCATGTTTGGGATGCAGTCAACGGATCGTTCATCGCAGAGTGATCTATATAGCGACAAATCTACTGCGGGGACCTACGAACAATTGCAATGTCTCGCACAGAAGATTTTGCGAGCGGGTTATTCCGTGATCGTGGATGCTACGTTCCTCCAGCAATCACAACGATCGCGATTTCGAGAGTTGGCAACTC
>NZ_JBFHFD010000222.1:0-12605 GCF_041583735.1 Novipirellula sp. | reverse complement strand
TCGTTCCCACCCGTGAACTAGCCGACCAAGTCGGACGGGAAACCCAAATGCTGGCCCGTGGCGTGCCAACCGAAGTCGCCGTCTTGGCCGGTGGTAAAGACATCAAACGCCAATTACGGCAACTCGAAAATGGCGTACAAATCGTCGTGGGCACCCCCGGGCGACTGCACGACCATTTACAACGACGATCGCTTCGCACTGACAAAGTGTGGTGCGTCGTTTTGGATGAAGCCGACCGCATGCTCGATATCGGTTTCCGTCCTCAAATCGAACGCATTTTGCGGAAATGTTCCAAAGATCGGCAAACGCTGCTGCTTTCCGCGACGCTTCCTCCCACCGTTCGCAGGTTGGCGGAAACGTATATGCAAGAACCCGTTGTGATCGATTGCTGTGACAAAGACATCGCGGTGGACACGATCGAACAGCGTTACTTTACTGTTTCGCATGATAAAAAACTGGAACTGCTTGAACGTCTGCTCGAACGCGAGAACCCCAAGCAAGCCATCATTTTCTGTCGCACCAAGCGTGGGACGGACCGGCTTTATCGCCAATTGAGCCGAACCTACCCCGCCTGCGGCAGCATGCATGGCGACTTGGCTCAACGTGAACGAGACCGTGTGCTGCAGCAATTGCGGGATGACAAGCTACAAATCTTGGTCGCCACCGATGTGGTGGGACGCGGAATCGACATCAGCACGATTTCCCACATCATCAATTATGACATGCCCCAAGATTGCGACGACTATGTCCATCGCGTGGGTCGTACCGGCCGCATGGGACGAGACGGAATCGCGTTCACCTTCGTCGTTCCCGGCGAAGGCGACTCGTTGACCAGCATCGAGCAGCGGATCAATAAGCAGCTCAAACGCGATCACTTCGAAGGCCTCGATCCTCCGACTGCGGTCCAGTTGGCTCCGAAAGCAGAAGAGACGGTGAAAAAAGCAGCTCCAAAATTGAATCCGATGCACCGCAAAGTGACCCGTCGGCGGCGCTAAACCTTGTCGGCGGCGTTAATCCATCGCCGACTTATCGCGTACTGGATGCTCCTAGCTGCCGTGTGGCGATCGCCATACGGCATTTTTCGTGGCGTGACAGAATCAAAATTCCAACATCACGGCATCCTTTCAAGAAGGACCTCCTGGGTGACGTCAACCGCTGACACGAACCGTATTGTTCACCCGCAACGCGCCCGCCACGACCCGCACCGTCTCTTGAGCAAGCTGCTTGTGATAGAAACTGCGAACCAGCCCGCTGAGCTTCAATTCGCTTCCACTCTCATCCACTCGCAACTGACGTAACTCGGCAACCGAACTTTTGGCAAGTACGGCATTGGCGGCGATGGCGATGTCCTGACTAGGGCGTTGAATCATAGGGTGCTCCCAGAAAATGTTGCGAAAGGCAGCGGCTCACTAAAATCGAGTGAACTTGGCCGCATGGGGTGAACGAGGACCATCGCAAGCGAATGCTACATCGGTAGAACAGGTTGCTCAAAACGTAAAGGGCTAGCATTGCGAAAGACGCGGTGTGAGCGAAGGTTGGCAAGCAGAGCGATGGGAGTTCAATCAAATATCACACATTTCCTGATTTTTGCCTATGCGAATCCACTCCGAATTCCTAAAGGTTTGTCGAGCACCAAGCAATAAATATGCATTGCTAGCAAAGGCGGAAATTTTCAAGAAAGCATCAAGTCGGCGTTGCCCCGATGTCCGCGATGCGGATCGATCCGCATCGCGAGGAAATGCGATCGCAACCGAGCTTTCTTCCCCTGACCGTCACAATCGCTACGACAGTTCGCACCGGCACTGCCGCAGTGGCAAGCGTTTTGAAAGTCGTGGGGTTTTGCGTGGGAATCAGCTTGAGGCAACCGGAATGACCTATATCCCCAAGGGTGGATTTCAATCTCGCAATCGTCGCCCTTGCCCGGCCGGCGCCGGCCTCACAGCCAACGCGATGAATCCACTGCGATGGGAAAAACCGTGCTGAGCAAACTGCATCCCCGTTACCAATGGCCCTCACCATGTATCTTGACTTAGCAATCGCATTAAGTTGTGCCGGCGTGGGCGTCGCGTGCGGGTGGGTAATGAACGGAATCGGCTGGGGCGTCGATTTTGACGAATTCGATGATGAGTTAACGCTGATTGAACGGTCGGAACTCGAGCAAGTCAAAGCGGAATACGAGCGACTCGCCACGGCGGCCGACCGACTGCGTGAATACGCCACGACGATGGCGATGGACGTCGACAAACACCAGAGCAGCGTCCAGGCGGTCAGTGACGTCTTGACCTCGGAAACGACCTTTTCCGCGGACGAACTTGGCGACGCGGTCAATCGTTTGATCGAAGCGAACGAGACGATGCAAACCAAATTGAAATCGGCTCAAGATCGAATCTCTGAACAGGCCGACCAACTTGAATCGGCCGAACGTCGGGCTCAGACCGACGCGTTGACACGGGTGTCAAACCGTGGTGCATTCGACGAGCATTTAGCGCGTCGTCACATCTTGGGCCCCGGCCGCGCCGGCACTCTGATGCTGTTGGACGTGGATCATTTCAAGAAATTCAACGACGAACATGGCCACCGCGCCGGCGACGAGGTATTGAAGGTGGTCGCCAACATGTTGCACGCGCGGCTGAAATCTTATGGGATTGTCGCGCGGTTCGGGGGTGAAGAATTCGCCGCGATTATTGACGGCTACACGGTCGAGGAATCCAAACGGATCGTCGAATCGGCGCGTGCGGCGATCGGGCAACACATTGTCGAATTCGAAGGCAAAGAGCTTGCCGTCACCGCCAGTATTGGATTGGCCGAACTGCTCGAGGAGGAGTCGATTGAGCAGTGGATTGAACGCGCCGACGCGGCGATGTACCACTCGAAGAAGCATGGGCGTAACTGTGGACATTCGATGAACGGAACCACTCCGGAACTGATCACACTCGGCACCGAATCGGCATTGATTCCGGACATCGACGAGCCATCCGCGGCGACCGCCGGACCGAAGAAACAAGCCGCAGTGAAACCCAAGCCGTCAACGACAGAACCGAACCGCGGTGCATTCACGAGCCTACCAACCCGCTCCGCACTAAACGCGGCGATGGAGGACATGCAAGAACGTTCGAAATCGATTGGATTACCGACGCAAATCATGAAGCTGCATGTTACCGGGACTCCCGCAGCGGGTGCCATGCGAACGCTGCTTCAAATCGTGCGAGCGACCCTACGAAGTGTTGATCGCATCGGAGCCGACGATGCAACCACCCTGCTTGTTTGCATGCCAGGGATTGACGACGACGACGCTCAAGAACGTGTCAAACAAATTCGTTCATCGGCCGCCTCGCTGCAATTCGGCGAAGCCAATCCTAGCGATTCACCCCAGCTTGAGATTACGATCATTGCGGTCGAGCCCGAAGAGTCGCTGGACGAGGCATTTACGCGGACCACAAGCGAATCGGCCCCGCTAGAACCTGACCCAGCAGCCGAACCTGAAGCTGCAAAACCTGACTCCGCTGCAGAGTCTGCGTCAGCAGCCGCATCGGCGGCAACTCCTGCTGCGGCACCATTGGCGGTGCCGCTGGATCCCCTACCGACCGAAACGGCGCGTTCGGAAGCCTAGCTCGGCGGCCCCCGTCGCGGTTTGCCTACATCACTGGAGCAGGATTATTTCGTTATTGTCCCAGCCAATGTCGCGAGAATAGGGTCAAAACGAATAATACTTGCGTTTTTGCTTGGCCCGGTCATCGGCATCGTGAACGACGAGATTTATTAAATTTCCAGGGGGCAACGCTGCAAAAACCTTTGATTTTACGGCGAACCAGGGGATCAAGCTGCTATTGACTTCCCTGATTTCATGTATATATTTGAGAGCGTTATGAAGGTCGGCGCTAAGTTTGCTGCCCACCTCTCCCAAAGGACGCTTGATCACGTCCCTCTTAGTAGCACGCTTGAGGAAAAAGCCGCTACGCTCGCCAGGCAGAATGACGGCTTGAGGATTAAGAGGACGGTTGATCAAACACATGTTACCGAGGTTGCTTGCCGCTTTCGCATCGCGATAGCCGCCTCAATACACAACACTTCGTTTTGAAATCACGATTGGTCTCTCAATCGCACGTCCCCCTAATTTACTACTGAATGGATTTTAAGTCGTACACGACAATCTGCGATTCGGCTGAGATTTCCGGCTAGCTCAGGTTTGGCGAAAACGCGTTGGTCGAAAAACGCGTGCTGCGGAAACCGCACCGTCGCTGGGCTCGCCTCAGGCACGAATCCTTGGATTGTTCGTTTTGACCCTTTCTTAAAAAGTGATCCGGCGATCGCTTACCGAACCCATCATTTTATTGTTTCGCCTCTCCAGGGCATGTCACCGCCGTACTCCTGGTAGGCTTTTTCCCTTTGAATTCGTGCGGTGTTTCTTCGATTTCCCGCTTTTAAGCGGAGCGCTGCGGCGACCCTTGTGGGGACGCCTTCACGCGAGCCTCGCATTCAAATTCCGATTTGATGCGTCTGAACTCCGCGGAGGTTCCCGCTTAGCGAGTATGTAACTCGCATCACGCTGACCTGGCGTCTCACTTAAAACGCATCTGGATCAAAAATGGCAAAAAAGAAACGGACCAGTCGCAGCCGAAGCGGTTCCGGAAACGGACCCTCAGGTTCGTATGGCAACAGCGGCAATAACAACAACAGCGGCAACGGAAAACCTCGCGTGCGACGACGTCGACGCGGTGGCGGGGGTGGCGGCGGAGGCGGCGGCCAAGGTGACCGCGGAGGCCAAGGGGGCGGACAGGGCAATGGCGAACCTGCGGATATCCCCAGCGATGCGCCGCTCGAAGAAAGCGTTGGCATCCTCGAACTGCACCCCAACGGCTACGGTTTCCTACGCAGCACCGAGAACAACTACTCGCGCGAACGCAGCGATCCGTTTGTTCCCGGCACGATGATAGAAAAGTTCGGACTTCGCCAAGGCGTTTACCTGAAGGCCATGGTCCAGCAAGCACGCCGACAACAGGGCCCCCGGGTGCGTGAAATTGTCGATGTAGATGGCATGGCACCGGAGGCTTATCTCGAAGTCAAAAACTTTGACTCGCTGACCGCGATCAACCCCGAGCAGTGGCTGCGATTGGAATGTGGCCGCAAACCACTAACCAACCGCGTGGTCGATCTGCTGGCGCCGATGGGCAAGGGACAACGCGCCCTGATCGTTGCACCTCCACGCAGCGGTAAAACCGTGATGCTGCAAGACATCGCGACGGGAATCACGCAGAACCATCCCGAAGTCAAATTGATTGTCTTGCTGGTCGACGAACGCCCCGAGGAAGTGACGGATATGCGTCGCAATGTGCTCGGCGGCGAGGTCGTGGCAAGCAGCTTGGACATGGACGTCGAAAGCCATGTTCGCTTAAGCCAATTGGTAATCGACCGCGCGAAACGACTCGCCGAAATGGGCCAGGACGTCTTCTTGATGCTCGACTCGATCACTCGACTGGCTCGCGCGTTCAACAAATGGGTGGGACGTGGCGGCCGTGGTGGTGCGACGATGACCGGCGGTTTGGACATCAAAGCGATGGACATCCCCAAGAAACTGTTCGCCACCGCTCGGGCCTTCCAAGAAGGCGGCTCGCTAACGATTATTGGCACCGCGCTTGTCGACACCAATAGCCGCATGGACGAAGCGATCTTCCAAGAGTTCAAGGGAACGGGCAACATGGAATTGGTGCTCGATCGCCGATTGGCCGATCGCCGTGTGTGGCCATCGATTGACATCAGCCAAAGTGGAACTCGACGCGAAGAATTGCTTCATGACGAAGAGACCTACGAGGCCGTCACGATGTTGCGACGGACGCTTAGCAGCATGCATCCCGTCGACGCCATGGAACAGCTAACCAAGCAGCTTGGCCGATTCGACAGCAACGATGAATTCATCAAGCTGATCAGCGGCGCCAAGACGTCGCTCTAGCTTTCATGAAAAGCTTTGTTGTCGCCCCACTGCCGGGCAGCATCCCTTACGAGAACCGCCGCTCGATTCGAGTCAAAGCAAGGTTTTCGGGGATGAAGTTCATCGACTTCCTCGGCGAATACCACCCTCCGACGCCACGCGATGCGTGGCTTGGATGGATCAACGCGGGTGAGATCTTAATCGACTCGTTTCCGGTTCGCGCCGAACGAATCGTACGCGAGGGAGACCACTTTACCCATGTCATGAGCGACGTGGTGGAACCTGATGTCAACTCGGCGATCACGATCCTTCACGAGGATGATTCGATCATCGCGGTCGACAAACCGGCACCGCTGCCAATCCACCCCAGCGGCCGATTCCACCGCAACACGCTGTCCTGGATGCTCGAGCGATATTACGACGGGGAAAAACTCCGTGTCGCGCATCGGCTCGATGCCAACACGACTGGCGTCGCGGTGCTGTGCCGCACCGCCGGGGCAGCCGGTTTTGTGCAGCCTCAGTTTGAACGACGCGAAGTCAAGAAACTGTACCTTGCTCGCGTCTCCGGCACGGTCCCTTGGGACGAACACCGCTGCGACCTCTCGATTGCCCATGCCTCGGACGTGATGAAGCGACGGTTGTCGGTCGGAGCGCGCGTTACGTGCCCCAGTGGCCAAGAAGCTCGCACCGATTTTAAAGTGATCCAGCGATTGCCCGATGACACCACTCTGGTGCAAGCGATTCCACTGACCGGACGAACGAACCAAATTCGCGTCCACTGTTGGTCGTTGGGCTTTCCCATCCTCGGGGACTTGCTGTACCTGCAAGACAAACAAATTGGCGAACAACAAACGCACACGATGACCGATCCACCGATGTGCCTGCACGCTCACCAATTGACATTCTGCCACCCGGAAAGCAAGACACCGGTGACCTATCAAAGCCCACCACCGAAGTGGTGGGGCGACATTGCGAAAAGCGTCGCGAAGTAAATTTGAGTCGCGTTAATTTCAGCCGCGATTCCTGCTAGCTGCTTGGGCCAACGCGGTGAAGGATTTACTCGTAGCGACCTTCGCCAGCAGGGGGTGATTCGTATTGGCCGGAAGAAAAATTGACGCAAAACTCCGACACCCAACGGCGAAGCTTGCGAGCTACACGTTGCCTCGAGCCCATGTGCCATCGATGTTGCGCCATGTTTCCGTTGTCGGTGGTGCATCCTGCAATAGCGCCGGCAACCGTGACTCTCGCACGTTGTCATACGACGTCAACTTGGCAAAACGAACCAACGACGCAGGCACTCCGACGGCGGTAAAGCCGGGATGGCCTGTTGCCGGATAGGGGCCACCGTGGTTCATTGCCGGGCTGACTGCGACGCCGGTTGGCATCTTGTCATTCAACACTCGCCCCACTTTCGGCGTCAATTCAAACGCGATCTTTTCATAAACCGCTTCATCGCTTGAGTCGGCAGCGGAATAGACACACCCGGTCAAATTGCCCTCGAGATGCGAGATCACTTGAGTCATTTCGTCCAAATCTTTTGCCACCACCATCAGCGACGCGTTACCGAACGCTTCGGTCTGGAAGCCTTCAGGGTTCCCCAAAAAGGCTTGACCCTCAGCACGAAGCAGCGTGTTGGCATAGGCACAACGCCCTGACTCGGGCTCTCCTCCGCCCGTCAACAACTCGGCTCCGAAATCACAAAGCGTTTTCACGCTTCGCGACAAACTCTTTGAAACGGCGGGCGATAGTAGGGTTCCCGCTGCCGTGGATGCAAAGCGTTCTTTAACAGCGGCAATAAACTTTTCGGATGACTCATCGGCCATCAACAACACCATGCCGGGGTTGGTACAAAATTGCCCGGTGCCCATCAAAACGCTCGTGACGAAATCACTGGTGATTTCGTCACCACGCTGCTGCAGCGCGGCAGGAGTGATGACAACGGGATTGACGCTCGAGAGTTCCAAATAGATCGGCTTGCCAGCAGCGTCGGCTGCAGCTTTTAGCTTCAAACCCGCTGCTCGGCTGCCGGTATAACCGGTGGCACCGACACGTGGATCCGAAACCAAACGCTCGCCATCGGCGTGGCTCGTGCGATAGACCAACTGGACGGTCGATGGCGGCAACCCCGTTTGCGAGAGCGACTGTAGCGCCAGATCGGCGAACAAGCGAGTCGTCTCGGGGTGCGAACTATTCGCCTTGCCTATCACAGGATTACCGGCAGCGATCGCGGCAGCGAAATCGCCTCCCGAAACGCTACCAAAGGCGAATGGAAAGTTATTGGGACCAAACACGACAATCGGGCCGAGAGCTTCGTAACAGGACCGAATCCCCGCCTTGGTGTCGATCGTTGCCATTGCCCAATTACCACTGCGACACGCTGCAGCAGCGGCACGCAATTGATTGCTAGTTCGCGGCAGCTCGACATCGGCCAAACGTGGACTGCGGCCAAGCCCCGTTTCGGCAAACGCGGCGTCAACCAACGCGTCTTTTGCCGCATCGATTTTGTCGGCATAGACCTCTAGAAACTCTGCGATCTTGGCCTTGGGAAGCTTGCGTAATTCGCGAGCCGCGTCGACAGCCGCATCGAGCGCTGCGTCGCAATCGGACCAATCACTGACCGGAAACTCTGCTGCTAAAGCTTCGTTTTTGTTTGGATCGGTTGCCTGAAAAGTCTTGCTAAAGTCGGCATCTCGCCAGACACCACCGATCAGAACTTGACGTGCAGTTGAAGTCGCTACGGACATGGAAACACCTAACTGAGTTAATAAGAATGGAAGTTTCGACTCTCGCGTCGCCGCTAGCGACTCGGGGCGAGCACCGCAGCAACACGATCGAGAAGCAAGAGTCACAACCGACTAGTGACCTTGAACGATGGGATTGGAAAGCGTTCCGATTCCATCGATGGTAATGTGAACTTGATCGCCAACTTGAAGCGTAAAATCGCTTGACGGAATGATGCCTGTCCCGGTCATCAAAAATGCACCGTTGGGAAAATCGTTATCGCGAGCGAGCCACTGCACCAGATCCTCAAATCCGCGAGCCATTTCCGCGGCCGAGGTTTGTTGATCAAACACAACCTTGGAATCGCGAACAATTTTCAAGTCGATCCCGATTTCCGAATTTGGGGGCAGCGTGTCAAATAGCGTGACCCAGGGGCCGAGTCCCGCACATTGGTTGTAGCATTTCGCTTGCGGCAAATAGAGTGGATTCTCGCCTTCGATATCGCGCGAACTCATGTCGTTACCGATCGTCAACCCAACGATCTTCATTCGCGGACTGAGCACCAGCGTGACTTCGGGCTCTGGCACATTCCAGGTCGCATCCTCGCGGATCCGCAGCGGCTGCATGTGGCCGCTAACGCGGTGCGGCGTCGCCTTAAAAAACAACTCGGGTCGGTCGGCTTTGTAGACGCGGTCGTAACAAGATGCCGCCGCCTCGGACTCTTCCATCCGAGCCGCTTGGCTCCGCTTGTAGGTCACCCCGGCGGCCCATACCTCCTGAGCATCGATCGGCGGCAACCAAGCGACCGTATCATCGATCGCAATTGGCGAGTCGGTGGCGAGCGACATCGCTGCGGCGATTGGTTCATCCGCAGCGATAATATCGGCGAGCGATTGGAGCGGCCCCTGGGTTTGCAAGGGAAACAATTGGCCATCGTCCACGCGAGCGATTCGAGGCGAGCCCGAAGCATCAATGTATTTTGCGATTTTCATACCGCTAAGGATAACGAAAACCAATTCGCCGCGGGAGCCATCACCCCGAGTAGAACCGCCTTAGAAAAAACGGAAATCTCAGGGACTTCGACGAATCGCCCTTATGCCTGAAAGCGAATCACACCACCGACGATCGTGTGCGTGACTCGCGCCGACAATTCTTGCCCATCCAGTGGACTGCTGATGCAGTGTGATCGGAATTGCGAGGCATCCACTTGCCATGTCGCGTTGGGGTCGATGATTACGACGTCACCAAGTGAACCGACAGCCAAGGAGCCGCCAGCGATCGATGCAATCCGGGCGGGTGCGGTCGACAGCCGGTCGATCGCCTGGGGCCACGTCAAAATCCCATTTTCGATCATAAATTTCGAAACGGCCGAAAGCGTGGTTTCGAGCGTCGCGGCGCCAAAGGGGGCCAAGTCAAGGTCGTTCATCTTCTTTTCTCGGCTGCGTGGACGATGACCACTTTGGATCGCATCGATCGTCCCATCGGCCACCGCTTCGCGAAGCATTTCAACGTGACGGCGACTGCGCAAGGGGGGATGCACCTTGAATCGCGAGTCAAACGAACGCAGCTCACTGTCCAACAGACAGAGATTGTGTGGACACACCGATGCCGTCACCGCGATCTTGCGTGACTTCACGCGGCGAATCATATCGACCGCCCCCATCGTGCTGACCGGGCCGACATGCAATCGCCCCGACGTTGCTTCGGCCAACCGCACATCGCGTGCGACCGCCAGATCCTCGGCTTCGGTGGGCAATCCTTTCAACCCCAGCGTTAATGAGACCTGTCCCTCGTGCATCACCCCGTTCTCGGCGAGCTCGGGAATCTCGGGGATGTCAAAAATGACTCGGTTGAGCATCCGGCAATAGTCGAGCGAGCGTTTCAGCAGTGCGTCGCTTGCGATCGGTCGCGGAGCGTCACTAAACGCGACCGCCCCGGCTTCGGCCAACAACCCCAACTCGGCCATCTGCTCGCCTTCGCGTTGCCGGCTGAGACACCCGATCACGTGCACACGAACGCCATTGGCGCGAGACGCCTTTTGACGCACAAATTCCACTGCACCGGGCGAATCGATCACAGGCTCGGTATTTGCGGTACAAAGAATTGAGGTAAAGCCACCCGCCAACGCTGCATCGCTGCCGGATTGAATTGTCTCGTCTTCCTCGTTGCCGGGTTCACGCAACTCGACCCCGAGGTCAACCAACCCGGGCGCCACGATGCAACCACTTGCATCCACGCGTTGGCAATCCGCCGGAATCTCTGCATCGCTGGGATCAACCGCAGCAACCAAGCCACCGCGAATCAGCAACCGTGCCTGGCGATCCACCCCTTGGCTAGGGTCAATCAACCGCCCATTTTCAATCAGCAAATCAGACATAGTGGATAGGTTCAGCTTGTGTCGTTGAGTTTGAAGCGTCTTTGGCCCCCGAAAGCAACCACAACGCAGCCATCCGCACTGCGATGCCGTTGGTGACCTGCTCGAGAATGACCGAGTGCGGCCCGTCAGCAACCTCCGGTGTAATCTCAACCCCTCGGTTAATGGGGCCGGGTGCCATGATCAGAATGTCGTCCTTGGCTCGTCGCATGCGAGCCCCGTTCATCGCGTACAGCGCCGCGTATTCGTGTACGCTTGGGAAGGGACGTGCTTTTTGACGCTCGAATTGAATTCGCAACAAGTTCAACACGTCACAGCGATGCAGGATCGCATCCAGATTGTGCGCCACCTCGAACCCAAGCTCTTGCCATCGCGGACTAACCAACGTCGGTGGCCCACAGATAATTACATGAGCCCCGAGCTTGCTGAGCCCCCAAATGTTGCTACGCGCCGTGCGACTGTGAGAGATGTCGCCGACCAACGCGACGGTCAATCCATCGAGACGTCCACGATGTTGGCGGATGGTCAACATGTCGAGCAGTCCCTGCGTCGGATGCTCGTGCGGCCCATCCCCTGCATTGATCACACAACAGCGAAGTTCGCGGGCGAGTAGATGCGGGGTGCCGGGTGTCACATGCCGCGTGCAAACCCAATCGACCCCCATCGCTTCGATGGTTTTCGCGGTATCGACGAAGGTTTCTCCCTTGGCAACACTGCTGCCACCGCTGCTGAATTCGACCGTATCAGCCCCAAGCCGTTTGGCCGCCAGCGAGAAACTATTGCGAGTCCGTGTGCTATTCTCGAAAAACAGGTTCGCAAGCGTTTTCCCCGTCAACAGCGAAAGCTTGTTGCGGCAACCGCCAGTCAGCTCCTTCAGCTTTTGAGCGGTGTCTAAGAGGATCTGGATTTCGTCGGCCGATAAACTCTCTAAATCAAGCAAATGACGCCGGTGCCAGTTTTCTGGAAACGCTAAGTCGATTGCATCCGCCTTGGACATCGTTTCGATCTTCATACAGTGAAGGAAATTCAGAAAGGATCGTGGCGTCACGTTACGAGATTTATCCCTTTTCCGCGAGCACCCCGGCGTAAGTTTTTTCTAATTTGACCATGGGATTAGCGGCCCATTTTCAGTCCAGTTTCAAGACCGGCTGTCGTGCCAGCGACACGTCACCTGAACAGCGACCGCAACGCGAGCCGCCCGGTTGTAGAGTAAAAAAACCGTTCGGGATTGACCGGGCGGCTTCCGCCGCACCGCTAAAAAGCCACCCGGTTAGGGCGAAAGTAGATGGCATTGGGCTTGCGCCGTGCCGCTAAAAAACAGGATGATCGTGACCGCAACCCTTGGCGAGTTTCGCCAGCTTAAAAATTGGCTTTAGCGCCCCGAATCATTGCGGCTCTTTGCCAAACCGACCAACGCTACCCAGCCGGCAATCCAAAGCAGCCCGCCAATCGGGGTAACAGCCCCCAACCAGGGTTTGTTCAGCGCCACAAGCAGATAAAGGCTGCCGCTGAAAAACAGAAGCCCCAGCAACATCATCCAGGCTGCCGCGCGGCGAACACGGTTCGAACCGAAGGGTATAACCG
>NZ_JBFHFD010000221.1:0-12766 GCF_041583735.1 Novipirellula sp. | reverse complement strand
TCTTAAACCGTTGGAAAGACCGACCAAAGCAAATTTGCTTGCCGCGTACGGCAGCATGTGAGGCACCGCTCGTTTGCCACCAACCGAAGCGACGTTGACGATCCGCCCCCATCCTTGATTTCGCATGTGCGGAAGAGTTTCTAGCACAGTGTGCAGAGCGCCCCAGCAATTCGTTCTCATCGAGTTTTCGAAATCATCCATCGTCATCGAGTCCAACGGACCCACCGTGATAATGCCCGCAACATTGATCAACACGTCAATGCCACCCCATTCTTGTGCGACCTCCTCGATAAACGAGGCAACGTGCGTTTTATCGCGGACGTCGCATGGTTTTGCGATCACCTCGGCACCGCGTTGACGCAGTTCGTTCGCTGCGACGGTTAGGTCGTCAGCACTGCGAGCACAAATCGCGAGCCGAGCCCCTTGGTCGGCCAATTGTCGCGCCAACACGAGTCCGAGACCACGAGACCCGCCGCTGATCACAACACGTTTGTCACGCCAAGAAAACTCGCGATTGCGTCGAACCACGGTGCGGCCCCATTGCACTCCACCATAAGCCACAGCGGCGGAAATCGCCAATTTTGTTAGCTTGTTCATGCGTCCGTTAACTCACTTTCACTTTTCAGTACTTCGTCACCGTCTTCTTGCTCGATCAGATAGGCCGGCTCGTCTTCGCTCGCATTCCGCGTGACTTCGCTACCTTTGATTGTCTTGGTGACTTTCTGTTTATAGGATTCTTTGATCTGTCCCTTTGCCCTCCCGCTGCCGTAGTTCCAGCCGACATATTGGTTAACTCTAAATTTCTGTGGCATGATTGTCTCCGTGGAAAATCGATTTCGTTACATCCCAGTTCGGTCTGCGGTGTCAGGCTAAGCCACACTTGCCACTTGGACGACGCAATTGTCGCAACAACAAACGGAGTCAGCTTGCTCGTCCTGTGTCGCGAAATGTTTTGCGATCCGTGACCAACGACACTCGCCCGATTCGGCATACTGAACCATTTGATCCAAGGCGATGCGTCGGTGTTCACTTCGCAACCGCGACTCGTCTGCCAATCGATCGGTCACCTCGTGCTCGATTCGATCAACAAGACACGTCCATTGGCCGCGACCTGACGGAGCCATCAAACCCGCCGACGCCAAATGTTGAAAGCAATTTCTCAAAGTTTGCTGGCCCAAAGGACTGATTTGCTTTAGGTCTTTCAAGGATACCGATCCAGTGTCATCACCGTATCGCTCGACCCCTTGAATCAAAGTGTGGTGGGCGGTTCGCAATTGCGAGGAATCAAGGCTCCCACCCGCGAACAATTTCTGTAGCCGCAAGTCTTCACGATCGTACAGCAGCGTGCACGCGGCGAGTTCGCCGTCGCGTCCCGCCCTGCCAAACTCTTGGTAATAGGCTTCGATTGAACCAGGAACGTCATGATGAATGACTCGCCGGATGTCCGGTTTGTCGATTCCCAAACCGAAGGCATTGGTCGCAAACATCACCGCAGCAGGGCCGTTCATAAACGCTTCCTGGGATGCAATTCGATCCGCCTTTTTCATCCTGCCATGATACGCTAGTGTCGGCATGGGCAGGTCCGAAAGTTTGCTGCAAAGCCGCTCGACGGTGTTCGTGGTAGCGCAGTACACAATCGCCGGTTCATTCGCAATCAAATCCGATTCGTCGCCTAGCAGCGATCGCAACTGACGTTCCTTTTCGGCATCACCATACGACGTCATCACGGACAAACGTAAATTCGGCCGGTGAGTTCCCGTCGCAACAATCGCCGGGTCGGAAAGTTTTAGACAGCGGACAATTTGGTCGATCGTGTGCGGCGATGCGGTTGCGGTCATCGCAAGCGTCGGTGGATTGCCAAGTCGCTGGCGGGCGTAATGCAAACACAAATAATCGGGCCGAAAGTCATGGCCCCATTCGCTGACGCAGTGCGCCTCATCGATCACAAACAGATCGACTCCCACCTCGCTTAGCAATTGGCAAATGTCGGATTGCTGAAGACGCTCGGGAGTCGTAAAGACAAACTCGGCCTTTCCAGATTGAATGTCTTGATGAAACTCGCGAAGCTGTTTTGCCGACTTAGAACTGTTCAGGATCGCGGCTTGGCAGCCGAGTTCGCGGATATGCTTCGCTTGATCTTCGGCCAACGAAATCAGTGGGCTGACCACCACCGTCACTCCCTCGAGTGCAAGACCAGGCAACTGGTAGCACAAACTTTTACCTGAGCCCGTGGGCATCAAGATTAATGTGTCCCGTCCCTCCATCGCAGCTTTACAGGCCTCGGATTGACCAGGACGAAACTTTTTAAATCCGAAGTCTTCGCTGAGACGATTGCGGAGTTGTTTGATAGAGGTCACAGCAATCTCAAAAAGTGAAATTTTGCGATGTACGGGAAAGAACAGCCATCGTCGCGTCCCGATGGAATGTGAATAAGCAGACCGTCCGTGACGGCAATTGGCTGTGCGAAAACGTCAACGCAATTTGCGTTCCCACGCATTGAAAGGGTCACAACAATCCCTTGTTTTGTCATTTTGTGCGTGAAAGTCGGCACGAAATGGTGCTCCCCACCGAAAACTTGCCATCAAGCTGGGACGTTGTATTGATCGGACTTCAACCATCTAGGCAAATCGTCAATCATCCGATTGCCAAAATTGGTGAACCAAACCGTTTGCGGCGAAGAACCGCTGCGTCGCTGACATCGCCTCGTAGGGGCGAAGTGGGGGATTTAGGTAGACGCTTAAGCTTAAGTTGACAATGAATCTCATTTTCAGCTTTGCCTGCGAAATTCGCGAGGCAAAAACTTTTCCCGCACAACTCGATAGGACAGGGCGTCAAGTTCGAGTGACGGGCTGGAACGAAGTGACGGGCTGGAACGAAGTGACGGGCCGGAACGATCCGAATCGCGATGTTCCCCGGCGCCGAGCGGGAAAATCTTGCAGCGTCCAATGCCATCGACTTTGGTACAACCGTTTTTTTCATAACGAGGCCGCGCCAACCGATGCGTCTTGCAATCCAATGCCCCAAATTCTATTGGTTGCCGCGGATGGGATTTAATCACCCTGCGGCGCTGCTATCGAAGGATTGCAGCGGTGAAGCTGAATGAGACGAAGCCCCCGAGCAAATGTACACCGTTCCATCGGCAAATTTTTTCTGTTCTCTATACACTTTCTTGCCCCCTAAGTTGTGTAGACGCCCGCGGATTGCGTTAGGATGGCCCTTATCTTCTGCAGTTGGTTTACTCGGATACTAAGGTGCAAGATGATTCGAATGTTGCAATTGGTTGTGGTGATTGGAGTTGCGGCGGGATGCGGGCAAGGTCAAATTTATGACCATTTTGTCGAGATCGATATTCCACAATGGACAAGAGCAGCAATCAATCTGCTACAAGTGACGCCTGGGCAAACTGCAGAAGCAAGCCGGACGAAGGAATTTGTTTTGATTGATGTCGATAGTGAAGCGTGTCGCAAGGCACACGGGATCGACAGATCCGAACTGCAAAAACAAGTCTGGGCACGCGACGTGATGGATGTGACGCTTCGCCAGATCAAACCCGGAACGCACTACGACACCGTCATCCAACAGATTGGTGAACCGGAAAGGGTTGCCATGGGCAAGGCCAGAGACGCCGACGGCGTCGTCACCTATGTGTGGCATGACGACCAGGTGGGAATGACGATGCTGATGTTCAATCAGGATCGCTTAGCCGCCGTGCTGCCGTGTTGGTGATTCAATCACGACAACTGCAATGTTTTCCATTGGCACGTCAGCCACAATCAGGGGATCAAATCGGCCAGACGCTCGCGCACAAAGTCGCGGATCTCGTCACGAACTCGCCGGTATTGGTCAAGAGCCTCTTGTTCGCTAGCCGCTTGCTTGGCCAGTTTCGGCGGATCATCAAAACCGACGTGAACCAGTTTGGCTTGGGTCAGAAATGCCGGACAGTTTTCGTCAGCATGACCGCACACTGTGATCACCAGATCAAGGGGGACATCGCTAAGTGTGCTTGCCAGTTTGGAGGATTGCCCCGAGATATCCACCCCCGCTTCTTTCATCACTTGCATCGCGTTGGAATTCATCCCATGAGCCTCGATGCCAGCGGAGTAGACTTCGATCGTGTCGCCGTGAAAGTGTCTCGCCCAACCTTCGGCCATCTGGCTGCGGCACGAATTACCGGTACAGAGAAATAATACGTTCTTCTTACTCATGCATTTTCTTTGTTGAAATTGAAGAGATTGCCGTGGTCAAATTGTTGAGCGTCACCTGCTTCGACGCAGCCTGTTTCGCTGCGTCGTGAATGCCGGCGGTACAGGCTAGCCTTTTTTAACCGTGATCTTGATGGGTGAGTGAACGATTCGAACCGACGATTCGGCGCAGCCCGGCGATTCCACTTGGCGGTTCGGCTTGCCACGGAACCAGCGCGACGCGAGTCGCCAGCGACGAGCCGACTTCGTCAATAAAGGGTAACTCGTGGTGTTGCCGACGACGAAGATTGGCATCGGTGACCGGCAGTGGCACCAGACTCTGGTTGATGACCCACGCGAATGGCTCGATCTCGGCACGTCGCAAATCTTGTTGTAGCTTTGCCGCTTCGTGAACCGGCGTCGCTTCGGGTAACGTGACAACCAACACGCGAGTGAAGTCGGGATCTCGCAATCGCGGCAACAATTTTTCTACCGACTCGGGCATTTGGCTCGATTGCCGAGTCACTTCGCGGTGGTACGCCAATGCCGAGTCGAGCAGTAGGATTGTATGCCCTGTCGGAGCGGTATCTAGCACCACGAAACGATTCGCGCCGTCGGACACCGCTTTGGCGAATGCTCGGAACACCGCGATTTCTTCGGTACAAGGGGATCGCAAATCTTCTTCGAGCAATGCCTTGCCGTCGGCGTCCAAGTCGGATCCTGCGGTGCGTAGCACTTCATCGGTGTAGTCGGCTGTCTCTTTGGCCGGATCAATGCGTCCGACGGTCAGCCCTGGTTGCTCGTCCGCAGCAATCGTGGCTGCTACATGCGCCGCCGGGTCGGTCGTGGAGAGGTGCACATCGAAGCCTCGCTCGGCCAGCGCGACTGCGACAGCCGCCGCGACGGTCGTCTTGCCAACGCCCCCTTTGCCCATCGTCATGATCACTCCGTGACCCACGCTCGCCAATTCGTCGATCAGCGAACCGAGTCCCTCGGGATAGGTGTCAATCGATGGCAAATCGGCAGGATCGAGGGACCGATTCTTCTCGGGCATGCCGACCTGCCTTAGCGACGCAACGCCCATTAAACCGCTGCTATTGAGCGGGATGCTGGATCGATCGAGATCCTGAATGGTATCCGGCATTTCGGCAATCGCTTGCTCACCACGCTGCTGCATCGCCGCTGCCGTGGTATCGCTCGAGGACTCGCAAGTGAACACACCATTGATGATCAAATGCTGATTATTCACCCCCAGCTTCTGCAGCTCGAGACTTGATCTTGCGGCCTCGCGGAACGCAGACGGTTCGGGGCGTGTCACTAAACCGAGTGTTGTCAGCTTGGCGTCTGCAAGCGCCTCGACGGTTCGCTTGTAAAGCATCGTCTGGGCTTGCAGTCCCGCAAGCGGCCCTAAACACGAGGTTCCAGTGGTATTGTTTTCGATAAAGCCGGACCACGCCGACGGCAGCGTCAACAAACGCAGCGTATGGCCTGTCGGAGCGGTATCGAAGATCACGTGATCAAAGTCCACCGTGGCCTGCGGATCACCGAGCAATTTGGAAAACTCGTCAAACGCAGCTATTTCCAGCGTGCATGAACCCGAGAACTGCTCTTCCATGCTTCGCACCGCCGCATCGGGCAACACGCCGCGGTATGGCCCCACCATTCGCTCGCGGTATTCCGATGCGGCCGTTTCAGGATCCAGGTTCATTGCGAATAGGTTGGGCACCGATCCAACGGGTGTCGGATCATTGCTTAGCGTCGTGCCGAGCACTTCGTCCAAGTTGGATGCCGGGTCGGTCGAAACCAACAACACTCGCAGTCCACGGTCGGCCAGTTGAACCGCGGTCGCACACGCCATCGAAGTTTTCCCCACTCCACCCTTACCAGTGAAGAACAAATTACGCGTCGGATTTTCTAGGAATTGCATTCCAATACTCGCTTTCAAGGTGGGATAAGCATTCAGCCTGTCATTATGTTCGTCGTTCCATCAATCAACTCACGCCACCGTTTAGCAGCAACCCGAGTTGCCACCACAGCACCCCGACCCCGACGCCAGCGGCAGCGTCGCCTTGGGTTTCATGACCGTCCCGGTCCACATCGCTAGGTTCTCACGCGATGGATACTCGCTGCGGCTGACGACACGATCATCCACTATCACCAGCGGCAAGCACTCGACGCCTTCGTTGGCAAGCATTTGCTGAACCGTCGCGTTTTTGGCAAACTCGGCTGGCTCTTGAGCAAGGTTGAATCGCGTGACCTCATGGCCTTGATCTTTGATCCAATCCAGATCGGCTGCGAACTTGGGCAACACCGGATCGACTTGCGGCCCACAGACGCCGGTCGAGCAGCACATGGCCTTGTCATAAATTTGAATTCTGGACATCACTTATTCTCCAACAGTAAAAAATCAATTAGTTAGTTAGTTGACACAGCGGTTTCGCTGCCCAGATGGGCTTGCATCATCCCAATGTGGTGCATCCCAATGTGGTGCATCACTGCGTAACGCAAACACTTTGCCAGGCTGCGTGCCTACTTGAAGCGGCTCGGGGGGAACATGCTTCCGAAACACGTTCGATGCTTGACGCTATTCAACGGAACGCCCCAATTCAACGGATCGCCTCCGAACGGGAGACTAAATCTGGTTCAATCGATTCGTCTTCGTTGGAAGACTCCTCAGGGAACCAGCCTTGCGTTTTGATGCAAAATTTGACCAAGCCGAGCATCAAAGGCACTTCAATCAGCACACCGACGACGGTCGCAAGCGCCGCCCCTGATGACAATCCGTACAACATTGTGGCCGTCGCGATCGCAACTTCAAAGTGATTCGATGCGCCGATCATTGCGGTCGGAGCAGCGGACTCGTAAGGGAATCCCATCACTTTGCTGATCCCGTAGCCAAGTGCAAAGATCACGAGTGTTTGAATCGTCAACGGAATGGCGATCCATAAAATCGTCAGCGGGTTTTCAACAATGGTCTCGCCTTTGAAGGAAAACAACAACACGAGCGTTGCGAGCAAAGCGGTGATCGTGATCGGCGTCAGAAAATGCAAGAACTTGTCACGAAACCAGGCTTCTCCCTTGGTAGCGATCAGCCATTTTCGCGAGATGTATCCGGCGGCCAACGGCAACGCGACATAAACTCCGATTGACAACAACAACGCTTGCCAAGGAACGGGAAGCTGGCCGACGCCGAGCAGGAATCCCCCTAGAACGCCGTACAAAACGAGCATCGTCAGCGAATTGATCGCGACCATGACGAGCGTGTGTCCGTCGTTGCCTTTCGCCAAGAATCCCCAAACGAGAACCATGGCGGTGCAAGGTGCGATGCCGAGCAAGATGCACCCAGCCAAATAACTACGCCAGAGTGGGACCTGCAGCATCTTCACGCCTTCGACCAAGACCACTTCCCCCGCACCATACGTTGCACCGACCTCGAGATTGCTCCCCAAAGGAGCCTTCACATAATCGACAGCGTCGGGACCGATGAAGCCTAAAAACAGCGTCCCCAGAAAGAAACTGGCGATCGCGTACATCGTGAACGGTTTGATCGCCCAGTTAAGGATCAGGGTCAAGCCAACCGGCTGAATTGCTTTGCCCGCTTTTACCACTTCGCCGAAGTCGATCTTGACCATGATCGGGTACATCATGAAGAACAGGCAGACGGCGATCGGAATCGAAATCACCGGAGCGTCGTTGACATAGATTGCCATGGCGTCGAGTGACTTGGCCATTCCCGGAGCGATTTTGCCAAGTGCAATTCCGGCGACAATGCAAAGGCCAACCCAAACAGTCAGATACCTTTCGAAGAAGCCGATCCCTTTTTTCTCTGTGGGGCAGGTCTCTGGGTGATTCATTTCCTTGTCTTTCATTGAACGAGACAAAATCGTTTATCGCCGCTACACGATAGATTTAGGTAAAAAAAAGGCGGTCACAGTCCCCCGACGAACGCCTTGAGTTGTTCGAGACGCTTGGCGTTGATGCAGTAGCAAACCTTGGGGCCGTCGACTTCGCCTTGGACCAAGCCTGACTCTTTTAATATCTTCAAATGCTGGGAAACGGTCGATTGAGCCAGCGGCAACTGATCGACGATTTCACCACAAACACAGGCTTCGCGGCCAATCAGTAGACGCACGATCTGGACTCGCGCCGGATGCGCGATCGCCCATGCAAGTTTTGCAAAATCCTCTGCACTCGGATCCGTTTTCAGCTTCACCGGCGTCGAGTCGCATTTCTTAGAGGTCGCTGGCTTTGTCATTCACTTCCTTTATCGTTTATCTACGATTAATAGTATCGTCATCGATAAAGGTCGTCAACAATAAAAAGGGTAGAGAAACGTGAAATGGCAATGGGTCTCATGCTCATCCTGAACTGCCAAAACGGTGGGGCTGTTGTGATCATTAGATAGGTCGGTTTGCTTCCATCTCTCCGTCAAGTTCGTGAGATGCCTGAGTTCGTTAGCGGTTTTGACCAACGTGGGGAAGCATTTAGCCCCAGCAATTTGCAGCACTTGCGTTTTGTAGCTGCGATCACCTGAACGAGGATAGTTGCCGTCCCATTCGAGTCACCACCTTTTGGCGAAGATAGCTAGTGAAAATGCTTCACAGCGTCCTCGTTTTGGCGCGAGAATCTAAAGGAAAATTTCAAAGTTGACCGAAGGGATACCATCAGCACCAATGAGTGTGTCCTTGCTCTTTCCACCATCAAGCAGAATGATGCCATCGACTTCGACGGTCCCATCACCGACCAGCTCAATCGTGTCAGAGCCATTAGTCTATGCCGAATCCATCACCGTCGGTGACGCAAAATAAATGGAGGCCATACGCCGTTGATTTGGAAACGAACTGGCCGACGCATCACTTAGGCCGCTTGAAGAAATAGATCAATTTCACTGACGCGCCGTCTTTGACGAGTGACTCAACATCAACCAGTTCCCAACCTTCGCCACCCAACTGAACGATCTTGCGACTGGTCTCCGCGTCTCCAGGCCCATCCGCTGCATCCACGGTCATCGCCAGATGTTCCCACGACCGCCTGGGCTCTTCCGTCGCCGATTGCAAACTCGGAGCAGCCCATGTCAATGCCAGCAGCATCACGATTGCGGCGGCCATGGGCAATATCACAATTTTCGGACTCATGCTTTGTACTCTTGGGTGAAAGAAAACAATCAACTAACGGAACTCGACGACAATGCGACGGTATCGAGTGAGCGGTGGAGCTCCGCTGTCGGTAACTTGTACGACAATGTGTAGCGACTTCCCTCGTGCGTTCATCGGTACTTCCAATGTCGCTTTTGATGCCGTGCTGTCTCGCAATATCGCTTCGCCGTGATAGGTGCCCGGTTCTGCGTAAACAAACCAACGATAAGACAGCTTGTCACCGTCCGGATCGGTCGTGCCGCTGGCATCTAGCGTCAACTTGCTTCCGACGGCCACACCTACTCTCAGAACTTCCGTCGTGTCGTCGTTCTGGCAATGGATGATGGGTGCATGATTCGCATCGGTGAAGTCTTGGGCGACACACCAGTCAAGCCTTGCGCGAAAATCATTCTGCATGTGTTCCGCCCAGCGTGATGCCGTGTTGTCGCGATTTGTCTTGCCATTGACACCATCCTGCTGGTTTGCCCAGAAGAACGGTGATCCTTTCGGCCCCGCTTTGTTGAGAGAATCTCTGCCGCGAGGTCCATAGCGTCCGGCCCATCCACCCCAAGTCGGTTCGTTCGGATCACTAAGTCCTGTAGGAATTAGATACACGAACGTCCAACTGTCTCCTTCCTTCGGAGTCGTGTACAACGCAGCTAACGGACCGTGATTCTCTTGCACGTCACGGCGAACGTCAAAGCCGCCGGAACGCTCGGTCAGCGGTCGAAAACGGTGATACCAGCGACCGCCGATATCGGGATATCCGGTTTCGATGTGCAAGGGGATGAGATCCTCGTGCCCTTGCCGCGTGTGTCCCGGTCCATCCAGCGTACAAATGCGAAATTTCCCGACGAACGCTTCGTACCCAGCCGCAGAGCGTTCCTGCTTCACTTTGTCGAATGCTCGCCGCAGATTACTGATCGAGCCGCTGTTGCTGCCCCAGTTTCCATACCAGATCGGACGAGAGTCGTCCCGGTCGGCGGCGGAAATCAGCAGCTCCACACCTGAGTCCGAATCGTTCCATCCCGGAACAGCTAAGGGACGCAAGCTTGCGGGGTCGGGATAGTTTGGAGCGTGCCGCCGCAGCGAATCGTACACAAGAGCATAGGCATCGAGGTAACCAAGCAACAGTTCGTAGCCGTCGTTTGCTTTGATCCCTTTGTGGTTGCGGACGGGGTCACTGTGGAATTTGTTGGCGGGCCGGTCCGCAATGATCCCTTCCACATCCCATTCGTTGGAATACAGCAGGAACCGCACCAGTGATGCTTGATCGTCTGCGTCACCACCGATGTCGGTCTCCACAATCACGCGCAGCCGATGCGAGTCAGCAGCAAGAACCGGAGAGAGACATAGAATAGCAACGCACACGACTGCGGAAACAAGGGTAATTTCACGATAAATCATTTGCTCGAATCGTCTTTCGTCATGAGATAAAGAGTCAACGGAGTGTTGCCGAACCATGTCGAAAGTCGGACACGGATTTCAATGACAGAAAATGCGTGACCGAAAATTGAGAACGCGAAGGGGGCTACTTTCGCATTTTTGTGAACGCAACAAATCATGCACGGATGGAATCGACGGCAGTCATTTTTCGCTTCTCGGGACCGAGGCGATCTTTGACGTCCATGGCGGTCAGCATCGTGTTGTAAACGTCGAGTCCCTCGGCATTGACGTCCATGATCTGGCCTGTCTTGAAGCGTCGCCCCGCGGCGGTGATGGCATGGAAGACCCCGGACAGCTCACGTTTGACATCGTTGTGACGCCCGTCACCCGATTCGGTCGAGATCGTGATCAGCGAATTATCCAAAATCGTTCTGCCATTGGCGTCGACGGAATCTTGATTGTCCAACCGACTCAGGAAGTAGGCCACTTCACGCATCTTCAAGTGGGCGTGCGCACGTAGCTGTTCGTTCTTTTTCTTTTCGTTGAACTGGTGCCACCATTCGTGGCTGCATCCCTTGTCGCCCGAGGCTTTGTGCTGAGCCGCATCGTCGAAGGCAAAGACCTTGCGACCGTCATATTCGTAGTCGCCTTTCAAGCGAATGCGTTCTCCGGCGGCAAGGAACGTGAGCGAACCGAAACGAACGCGATCCATTTGAATTGCCATCGCGTACAGATCCGCCATCAACCGCCATTCGCTAGTGAGTTCATCCACGGTGATGTCGATGCCCATCCCTCCGGGATCGGCAGCGCCGCCGTGCAACAGGTTCGATTCGGCGGGCAGCGTCGGTCCGCCATCGCTTTTTGACTTCATCGCATACGCTCGCTGCTCGAACTCGCGGATCCGTTCCAGATGCTCGACGATCCGTGCTCTCGAAGCTCTTCCGAGCGGCGAGTTGGTTCCGGTGTAGAACTTGTACTCCTCGGCAACGGTGTCGAGCACGCTGCGTTTGAGTCGATCACGCCGCGCGTCACTCGATTCGTTTGGCGTCGCCAGTGATCCGAAGACACGCTCGAACACGTCGCGAGGCTTCTCTTGCATCGTGGCAGCCACGGTTCCATCGGGGTTGAAACTGTGCACGTAGCGGCCAACACGACTGCGGCGAAAGAACGTACCAGCCACCAACGTCGGCACCATTCCGGGTGGCAGACCGTTCGGGTTGTGGGCGCGGCGAACCATCTGGTCAATCGAAGCACCGCCCGCTTTCGCTTCTCCGTCCGGCGGTTCGGCGGTGAAGGCGGCGGTCGCACCGTCGTAGTGTGCGTTGATTCCTTTTTCGTCAGCCCGCACATGGTCGACGCCACGCATGATCAACAATTTGTTGCCAAGCGGTTTCAGAGGTTCAAGCACCCCCGTAAAGCCTTCTTTTTGCAGCGGCGCTGGAATGCCGAGGCCAAAGAAAACGTTGAAGGCCCGCGCCGGAATGATCGCCTTCTCGGCCGCGTGGGCCGTCGAAACCAGCATCTCCTCGAGGAACGGCAGTCCGATGGTGATGCCACCGATTCCCTTAAGCAGCATCCGTCGATCAATGCAAGTATTCTTCATTGGTGGGTCTCCAGGTGTGGGGATGGGAGTTGGTTTACAGGAAGATGAACGACAAGAAGATGAAGGCGACTGTGTTTCATTTTCCTGTCACCCATTTTCCTGTATCACTTGTTTCCGTAGGCCTCGATTTTTGCACGAGATCGCTGAGGACAATCGCGGTCATCAAACTGGGGTACGTTCCGCCGGCGGATTGAGCCGACTTGTGGATGGCGGCGACGATCGGTGCATCGGCGGCGGTGAGGGGACGCCCCATCGCAAACTGCGTGACCTTCCATGTCAGACTCTCGCGAACGCGATCGCTGGCGGACAACACCTTCATCAGCTTCGCGGACGACTGGTACTTCACCGGCTTGGCGTCGCCTGGAAACAGCACTTCGCCGTCGTCTCGCAGCTTGTTTCCGAATTGGTCCTGCTCATGATAGACGCCCACGCCATCAAACTTTTCCAATCCGAACGCCAAC
>NZ_JBFHFD010000220.1:0-12819 GCF_041583735.1 Novipirellula sp. | reverse complement strand
ATCGGTGATGTTCATCAGACTCGCTTCGATCGCATGCAGGCCGGATTGATCGACCCAGATGCGAACCGGTTCTCTTGCGTCACTATGCGTGCTCGTGGCGACCACGAACGAGCTGAGAATGATTGGGATCCAAACAAAAAGTGGCAGCGTCATGGGACGCTGCGGTGAACTAGCGGAGCATCGTTCCGGAGTTGTTTGGCTCATTGGGATCGTTCTTCTCGAGTTCGGCGATCCAGACATCGGGATCGTTTCCAAGATCTTTACCGGTCGCTCCCCGCAGCGATTCGATGGTCAGGTCCCGGGTTGCGGGATTGCGATCGGACAAGGCAAGTCGCAATGAATTCACCGAGATCGCATTTTTGTGTTTCGCAAGCGATTGGATCGCGGCGTTGCGAACGTCCTGGTTGGACTCTTTGCCAACCATTGACGCCAACAGTCGCGACGAAGGTTCATTGTCGATTCGGCTCAGTGCACGACATGCTTCCATCCGCACTTTGACGCTATCGTCGTCCAGGCCCTTTTCGATCAAAGCCAAGTTGCGATCCGATTTGATTTTGCCGCTTGCGAGCACGGCCAAACGGCGCATCTCGGCGCTATCGTCATTTTCAAGGATTTGTTGAAGATGGCTGGCCCAATACTCTTGCCGGTCATTGGGGTAAAACTCAATCGAATCGGCGAGTTTGGCAAGTTGTTGGCGTCGCTCGTGGTCGGTAACGCCGTAAGCCTCGTCTTCACGCCATTCTTTCATGACGAAATAGGGATTGACCGCTTTGAGCGCGTACAGAGGCCCGTCTTGGCAACCGCCCAGGCAGCAAAGCATCGACGCTATCAAAAACGATATGCCACTGGAAAACGTGATGCGTTTTCTGCAGATCGTCATGCAAATTCTCGAAGAGTGAAAGGCAAACGGATTCCGGATCCGATGGGATTAAAGCTGCATCTTGACCGTTTAACACAGCAACCCCATCTAGACCAACCCCAGTTCTTTCGTGTTAAGGTAGAACTAGTGGCGGTGAATCTGGCGGGAAAGTGCGGTGAAGATCGCGGCGAAAACGGAAAGTCCGCGACCAAGCCCGCCGGCGAATCTGACGCGAACGTGCTTCTTGGCCCGATTTGTCAGCCTGCTTTGCACGTTCTGATCCTTACGAACCAACGCGAATACGACTCCTTATCTATGCTCGACTGCTCAACCCTCAAAGTTAACCTCAAGCGGATCAAATCGGATATTTTGACATTGGCCGAAATTGGCCAAAACCACGAGGACCGTGGGATTTATCGGATGGCCTTTACCGATGCCGATATGGAGGGCAAACGATGGTTGTCCGACCGAATCGAAGACGCTGGACTTGCTCTGAGCACTGATGGCGCCGTCAATATCTCGGGAACGCTTCATGGATCGACCGACCAGCCCCGCATTTTGGTGGGGTCGCATATCGATACCGTTCCCTGTGCCGGGGCGCTGGATGGGACCCTTGGCGTCGTCGTCGGCTTGGAATGTCTGCGCCGGATGCACGAAGAGAAGGTCGTGCCCCAGCGTACCCTCGAATTGATTGCATTTAGTGACGAAGAGGGGCGTTTCGGAGGCATGTTCGGTTCACAATCGGTCGCCGGCAAGATCAATCCCGAGCGATTGGCGACGATGAGCGACCTCGATGGCGTGCTGTTGGGCGATGAAATGCGACGCCATGGTTACGATCCTCTCGCCGCGCTGGACGCGGCCCGCGACCCCGAAACGATCGCCAACTATCTAGAACTGCATATCGAACAGGGGCCGGTGTTGGATCGTTCGCACAAGCCGATTGGGATTGTCGACGAGATCACGGGGCTGTTCACTTGGTCGGTCTGGTTGCGTGGCGAAGCAAACCACGCAGGAACCACGCCGATGGACATGCGAAACGATGCCTTTATGGGGCTTGCCGATTTTGCTCACGAAGTCCCTCGCATTTTGGAAGAAAACGGCAGCGACCGCAGTCGCGCCACGATTGGCAAAGCCCAAATTCTGCCCGGCGCCGCCAATACGGTTCCAGGGCTGGTCGAGTTTTCACTCGATGTGCGGGACACCTCCGAAGTGGTTTTGGAAGAGCTTTCCAGCGCATTTCGCAAAGCGCTTTCGGCGATTGCCCGCCGCCGAAATCTGATGTTCGAATTTGAACAAAAAAGCTACCTATCGCCCGTCGCTTGCAGCACCGAAGTGGTCCAGCAACTGCAAAAACAATCCGAGCAACTCGGGCTCGACTATCACACCATGCCCAGCGGTGCGGCTCATGACGCCCAAATCATGGGCAGTATCGTGCCCATCGGAATGGTTTTTGTCCCCAGCAAAAATGGGCAAAGTCATTCGCCTGCGGAATGGACGGCGTGGTCGGACATCGAAGCCGGTGCCAACGTGATGCTGCAAACGCTTGCGAAGCTATCGCAAGGTTAATTATTAACGAAACAAATCTTACCAAATTTCTCTACTTGCAATCATTCATGAACGACTTCAATCCCACCGCGTCCGACACTCCTGAACACATCGATCCTCTCAAAGAGGTTTACCACGAGTCGTTTATTGATAATCCGGCTCATCGTGATTTTCTGATCGATCACAACACGGCGTTATTATGCATCGATCTTCAATATCTCGATGCCGCACCAGGTCACGGAGTTTTTCGCGATGCCGCCAACAGTGGTGTTTCCCCCGAAGGCCAAGAGTACTATTTCAACCGACTCGATTCGATGGTTTTGCCGAATGTCCGCAAGTTGCAAGACTCATTTCGCAGTCATGATCTGGAGGTGATCCACACGCGAATTCAATCGTTGACGCAAGACGGACGTGACCGCGGCAAAGGACACAAGCGACTTAATTTGTTGGCGGCACCGGGATCGCGAGATGCCGATTTCCTCGAAGTCGTCGCGCCGCTGCCCGAGCGAGATGAAATCGTGATCAACAAAACTGCCAGCGGTGTTTTTTCCTCAACAAACGTGCATTACGTGTTGAAAAATCTTGGCATTGAGTCGTTGTTTATTGTCGGGGTTTACACCAACGAATGTGTCGAAACAACGGTTCGCGATGCTTGTGATTTAGGATACCTTGTCACCGTGGTTGAGGATTGTTGCGCAACGGTGACTCCCGAGCTACACGAAGCATCGCTGGCAACGCTTCGTGATCGCTATGCACGGGTGATGACGCTCGCCGAAGCGACGTCGACGATCCGCCGTCTGATTCCGTCATAGGCAGCTGGCTGCTTCGGTGTTCTCGGTCATCAAGACGGCGTAGACACCTGATCGCGACAATGCGGGTGGAATCGAGTATCTTGTGGTTCTCGCTGTCGACCTGTTTGTTTTCCGAGAAGAATCACCCATGGCTTACCCACGAATCGCAAGTCTAAAAACGCACGATCAATTCATCTCCCGGCTTGCCGAACTGGGGCTTGAGTTGCCGAGTGATGAAAACGTCAAACAGGGAGATGCATCACCGCTCGCACAGCCGATTCAACTCAAGCACGATGTGGTCGGGAATCGATTTTGTATCCTGCCGATGGAAGGTTGGGACGGCACGACCGATGGCAAACCAAGTGAGCTGACACGTCGCCGCTGGAAGAATTTTGGCATCAGTGGTGCTAAATTGATCTGGGGTGGCGAGGCGGTGGCGGTGCGTCATGACGGGCGGGCGAACCCGAACCAGTTGATCATGACCGAGTCGAATTTGGCGTCGATCGAATCGCTGCGGCACGATTTGGTTGCCGCTCACGAAGAGCGTTTCGGCAACAGCGATGACTTGCTTGTCGGTTTGCAGTTGACTCATTCAGGACGTTTCGCCCGTCCGAATGAAAAAGCTCGCGCCGAACCTCTGATTGCCCAACGCAACCCCGGCCTCGATCCGCGATTCGGGATCACCGACGATTCGAAACTGCTTAGCGATGATGATCTCAAAAGGCTGATCGAGGATTTCATCGCGGCTGCCGTGCGATCCCAGCGGGCCGGTTATCGCTTTGTCGATGTCAAACATTGTCATGGCTATCTAGGGCACGAATTGTTAGGGGGACATGATCGAGCGGGCGAATTTGGAGGCTCGTTTGAAAATCGTACCCGGTTCTTGCGAGATATCGTCGCCGGAATTCGCTCGGAAGCTCCGCAGTTAGAAATCGGCGTTCGTGTCAGCATCTTTGACTTTGTCCCCTACAAACCTGGCGATGATCGTGTGGGGATTCCTGAGCCCGACGCCAATCCGAGATTGATGTTCGGTGGCGATGGCTCCGGCGCCGGAATGGATTTGAACGATCCTTCGCGACTGATGTCGTTGTTTGAATCGCTGGGGATTGAATTGGTTTGTTCGACCGCAGGCAGCCCGTACTACAATCCGCACATCCAACGGCCGGCGTACTTCCCACCGAGTGACGGATATCAACCGCCCGAAGATCCCTTGGTCGGGGTCGTCCGCCAGATTCAAGCGACCGCAAAAATCAAACAAATGCATCCTAATTTGACGATCGTGGGGTCGGGATACACCTACTTGCAAGACTGGTTGCCCAATGTTGCACAAGCCGTGGTGCGAACCGGAATGGCCGATTCGATCGGACTGGGACGCATGGTGTTGTCGTATCCCGATTTACCCGCTGATGTGATCGATGGCAACGTGATGACGCGAAAGAAGGTCTGTCGTACGTTCAGCGATTGTACGACCGCACCTCGAAATGGCATCGTCAGCGGATGTTATCCGCTGGATCCTTTCTACAAAGCAATGCCCGAACGCAAACAATTGGCGGATCTGAAAAGTAACGGCTAATTGCGGCATGTCTTCACCTCCCCGAAACTTGTTTTGGGGAAGGTCAGAACGAGCGAAGCAAGTTCACCGGTGGGGCCTTGCAGTGGTAGAGATAGACCGTGCAAGCTCATCGCAACCAGCCCTCCCCGGCCGCTATCGCGTCCGACCCTCCCGCACACGGGAGGGTAAATCTAACATTGTCGCACGGCTTTCCAAGCGGTTAGCGTGCGTCATGCTTGACCGTCAAAGCGAGAGTCTTCACGTTCCAAACACCGTGAAGGTTCACCGCGCCGCTTCCAGCTTGGAAAGCGGGGCGACAATGGTTTGGGACGCCGTTTGAAAAGGATCTTTAGCAAGATCCACTACCGCCATACCCTCATTCTTCGTTGGGGACTTTACGATCCCAGCTTCACTCGTTTGCCGGTTTTGGCGCTTTCGTAGATCGCCCGGATCACTTCGATACTACGACGACCTTCGCGACCGTCGATCGAACAAGGGCGATTTTCGTTGATCGACGAGACGAATTCTTCGAACAACAGGGTGTGGCCGTGGTGGCCAATCGACGACGGATCCGCGGCGCCGCCACCCGTCTCGGTCTTGCCCGCCATTGTTGCACGAATCTCGGCATCCTTTTCGGTTTCCTTGGCAAATTGCCAATCGCGAATGTCTTCTTCTTCCAGGACGGCGGTGCCTTCGCTGCCGCTGATTTCAATTCGCTTGAGCGCTCCTGGGTAGGCGGTCGTCGTCGCTTCGATCACGCCAAGTGCCCCATTAGCGAAACGCAAATTGGCGACCACCACGTCTTCGACTTCGATTCGCTCGTGAGTCATCGTGTCCATCATCGCGCTGATCTCGACCACGTCCCCCATCAACCACAGCAGCAGATCGACACTGTGGATCGCCTGGTTCATCAGCGCCCCGCCGCCATCGAGGTCCCACGTGCCTCGCCATGCACCGCTGTCGTAATATTCTTGGGTGCGATACCACTTCACGTAGGAATCGCCCATGGTGATTTTGCCGAAGCGGCCCTCCTCGACTGCCTTTTTCATGATTTTGCTCGACTCATGAAAGCGGCTCTGGAACGTCACGGCCAGCCGGACGCCGGCATCTTCGCACGCTTGGATGATCTGATCGCAACGCTCGACGGTGATTTCGAGTGGTTTTTCGACGATCACGTGCTTCCCAGCCTGGGCGGCCAACACGGCGGGGTCGCGATGAGCACCGCTGGGGGTGCAGATCGAAACCGCTTGAATTTCGGGATCGGCTAACATCGCTTCGATCGACTCGTACGATTTGCAGCCATTCTTTTCGGCAAACGCCGCCGCTTGCTCCGGATTTCGAGTGGCACAGCCCACCAATTTGGCGCCTTTGGCGTCCTTGATTGCCTTGGAGTGAAAGCCTGCGATCATGCCGCAACCGATAATGCCAATCCCAATCGTCATCGTTTTTGCTTCTGTAGTGGGGTGAATGTTTCTTTTGGTGGTGTTTCCAGATTTGCTCTCACACGATACTTTTTCTATAGCTTCTTTACCACCTGCGATCACGGTGCCTGCTTGGCTGACGCCGCTGTCACGACCGCGAAGAATTTGCATGAATTGCCCCGTTTACTGGACGAGGCTGCGGGGATCGCTGCGCACGTAAAGAAACTTCGCCCCCGAAAACTGGCCTCGGGCAAACCCTCACGCCGTTCAACAAATCTTTCGTTGGCTTTTGACGGCGTTTGGGGATCGATTCGTGGTTTGCTGGCCGCCGCGATTGCTCAGCACAAACCCAATGTGTTGGTGTTGCTGCCCAATGCGGCGGACGCCGATATCGTCGCTGGCGACGCGGTCGCATTTGGTTTGACCGATTCGATCTCGCTGCCACTCTCCTCGGGTGGCCAATCCTCCGGCAACCATCACCATCGCGACGCCGAGTTTGCCGAGCGGTTGCAAGTGCTGCAGCGGCTGCAGGATCGAACCGCTGAGGACACCCATCCGCTGCTGGTGACCGCATTTATCGGCGGAGCGATGCAGCGAGTCCCGTCGCCCGAGCGGCTCGATTCGGCAACACGGGTGCTGAAGGTGGGCGAGGAGGTGAATCCCGAGACGATTCGCCGTTGGCTTGCCGAAGCCGGCTTCGCGGCAACGACGGCTGTCCAATTTCCAGGTGAATTTGCCACTCGTGGTGGCATCTTGGATATTTTTTCGGCCGATCAACCCAATCCGCTGCGGATCGAGTGGTTTGGAGACGAAATTGAATCGATCCGCCGCTTCGATCTTGGCAGCCAACGCAGTATCGAGTCGATCCGTGAAGTCGAAATCACTGCGATCAGCGGCGAAGACATCGAAGAGAAAACGGACGCCGAAACCAATTCCTTCGGATTGCTCGCCGATTACCTTCCCGCCGATACCCTCGTCGTGTTGGTCGATCCCCACGACTGCAAAACGTCCGCCGATGCGATCATCGATCGCTCGGGCGGCGACCCACGTTTCGTCCCCTTTGACGATTTGATCGCTTCGCTGCAGCGGTTTCCGATTGCGATTGCGAGTTCGTTGAACGAGGCGGTCGATGGCGCCGTGGTCGACCTGCGATCCGCCAGCGCCGACGGGTTCGCGGTCACGCTGGACGAAGCGTGTAAGCGAATCGACACGATCGCCGACAATCATGACATCATTTTGGTCGGCGACACCGCGGCCGATAGCGAGCGATTGTCGGAACTGCTTCGCGAAACGAATGCACAATCGCAAGGCCGTCTGCATTTGACCGTCGCCGAGCTGAGTGGTGGATTCCGCTTGGCCAGCGCCGAGGTCTTGGTATTGACCGGTGCCGAGCTGTTTCATCGCAGCCCGGTCCGACGCCGGCAAACACGAGCTCGCAGCAAGCCGATCGCAAATCTGTTGCAACTCGAAGTGGGCGATCTGGTCGTTCATCTCTCGCACGGCATCGGTTTGTATCGTGGCTTGCAGCACATTGAAAAAAATGGGCAACATCTCGAGCACTTGACGATCGAGTTCGATGGCGGCAGCAAGATCTATGTTCCCGCTTCGCGAATCGGGTTGGTCCAGCGTTACGTCGGCGGCACCAAGACGCAGCCACGGCTTGCCAAAATCGGCAGCCAAGCCTGGCAACGACAACGCAAAGCGGCCGAGTCGGCTGTCACCGACATGGCAAGCGAGCTGCTAGAAATGCAAGCCGAGCGAACGTCACGCCGTGGGATCGTCTTCGATTCGGACTCCGCTTGGCAACGCCAATTTGACGCCAGCTTTCCTTATATCGAAACGGACGACCAAGTCACCGCGATCGATGCGTCCAAGGTGGATATGGAGACGCCCAAGCCGATGGATCGGCTGATCTGTGGTGACGTCGGATTTGGCAAAACTGAGGTCGCGATGCGGGCTGCGTTCAAAGCGGTCACCAGCGGTTATCAAGTCGCAGTGCTCGTGCCGACGACCGTGTTGGCCGAACAACATTACCACAGTTTTTGCGAGCGAATGGCCGAGTTTCCGGTCGAGATTGCGAAGTTGAGCCGGTTTTGTACCGCTGCCGAGCAACGGCAAACCGTCAAAGATATTCGCCGTGGCAAAGTCGATATCGTGGTCGGAACGCATCGTTTGGCCAGCAAGGATGTGGACTTTTCTAACCTCGGTTTAGTTGTCGTCGACGAAGAACAGCGGTTTGGGGTGGCGGTCAAAGAACGGCTGAAAACGCTGCACAGCAACGTCGACGTGATGACACTGTCCGCGACGCCGATCCCGCGAACTCTGCATATGGCACTCGTCGGTGTCCGCGACATCAGCAACCTGGAAACGCCGCCCGCCGAACGGATGGCGGTGGAAACGAAGGTGACTCGCTGGACGGATCAAATGATCCGCACCGCGATCGTGCGGGAATTGAATCGCGGCGGACAGTTGTTCTTTATTCACAATCGCATCGGAGACATGCACACCGTCTCGGAAAAAATCCGCCGCATCGTCCCCGAAGTCCGCATTGGGATCGGCCATGGCCAAATGGGCGAAGGCGAGCTTGAACGCGTGATGGTCGACTTTATCGAGCACAAGTTTGACTTGCTGCTAGCGACCACGATCGTGGAAAGCGGCATCGATATTCCCAATGCGAACACAATTTTTATCGACGACGCCGATCGTTACGGCTTGAGCGATCTGCATCAATTGCGAGGCCGTGTGGGACGCTACAAACATCAAGCCTACGCATATTTGATGGTTGCGCCGCACAAACATCTGACCCCCGAGGCGTCGAAAAGGCTTCGCGCGATCGAAGAGTTTAGTCACATGGGTGCCGGGTTTGCGATCTCGATGCGTGACCTCGAAATTCGTGGGGCCGGTAATTTGCTGGGCAGCCAACAGAGCGGCCATATCGCCGCCGTCGGTTACGAGATGTATTGCCAGTTGCTCGAAGATGCCGTTCGCCAAGCTCAGAAGTTGCCACCGAAATTGTCGGCCGAAGTCGATATCGATCTGCCGGTGGAAGCCTATTTGCCCGAAGATTATGTGCCAGACCTGCGACACAAGATCGATCTGTACCGCCGCATCGCGAAGATCGAAAATGCGTCGCAGATCAAGGAGGTGCGTACCGAGTTGCGAGACCGATTTGGCGTGCTTCCCGAGCCTGCCAAACGAATGCTCGAACTCGCCGAATTACGACTCGATGCCGCCGCATGGCAGATTGCATCGATCACCTCGGATGCTCGCTTTATTGTGCTGCATTACACCGACCGCAAGCGGATCGACCAGTTGATGCGGCAAAGTTCGATCGCGATCCGAATCGTCGATCACCGCCGCGCCTACATTCCGACCAAAGACTACGACATGGAAGTCGATGTGGCAGGAACCAGTTGGCTGCAGCTCGCACGCGCCGCGCTGCATCTGGGCTAAGGCAAGAGCTGCCAATTCCGTAGCGAAACTCGCCAAGAGTTTCGTGCACGCTTCGTTGCTCACGGAAATTGTTGGGGACGTCAAATCATTCACTGACGCATCCACTCCCTCCGTTTTTTCGTGCCAGAGGCACCTTCTGTGATAGCCTTGGATTTCAGTCCAAGGATTTCTTGCCCGACAAATCACAACCCAACGCATCCGTTTTGATGTTTCGCGTTTGTATTTAGGGGCAAAGCCCCGAACGTTTACCTAGCCCAGCCCAACGGGCTGGGGCCAAGAAAACCAATGAATTCTAGGGCCAACGGTCCGGCCGTTTATTCGGATCTACTGACGTCGGCTGGCAAATGGCCGGGCCTTTGGCCCGTTGGTTTCTTGGCATCGCTTCAAAGCTTACGCATCACGACCTACGAACTCAGCGGTCGGCTCGGGAAGATCCGCTTGTGGCGTCTTTGGCTTATACCCTTCGCCCGGAACCGGGCCGATTTGATGAGTCCCCAGCGCGGGAAACAGCGGTGCTAACACATATTGCCGAAACACAAACCAAAACAAATTGCCTTCGTTGAGTTGCGGGTCAATGGTTGCTGCGATTGCCGCATGGGCTCGCGGTAATTCACTCCAGTGCATTCCGGGGTGATCGTGGTGGGCGGTGTGGTAGCCGTTATTGAAAAACAAAAAGTTAAACCACCATCCGGTAAAGTTGCGGGAATGGTCATGCTCGGACCATGCGTCGGTATGGATATGCTGGATAAAGTTAAAGAACATGATCACCGTGCTCGACAAAATCGCCGGCAAAATGACCGAGAAAAACCACAGGTACAATCCAAGCCCGGTTTGTTGATTGTGGTAAAGCACGGCGGCTAGTACGCCTAGCCCGATGTAGCCGCCCATCCAAACGACGTATTGGAAACGGATCCGGGCATACAGCTTCGGCTTGCGGGTTTTCACCTTTTCGATGTACTCGCGAATCGGAAAGCTTTGAAAATAGCCCGAGACAAACGGATAGCTCAGGACGACCCAAATGCTGTGTTTATTGGTGTAACGCCACGTCGCCGTCGCATCGCCGGGACGGTTCACGAATTGATGATGATTCAAGTTGTGCGTCGGTACCCACATCAGCGTCGGGTAGCCGTAGAAAAGGGTCAAAATATGACCAAAGGCATGGTTCCAACGCGGCGATTTAAAGGTGGCTCGATGATTGTGATTGTGAGAGATCGTCCCACACGCTATCGCCAAATAGCAGCTGATCGGACTCAGATAGATCACCCAACTTGGATCACTGTACTGTATCGCCACCAAGGTAACGGCAATCAAGACCCACAAAACCGATCGAAAATCGGCGTGATTATGTAGCGACATCGTAGCGATCCCTCCGTTGAACGTGGGCTGCAGAGAATGGACACGCTATGAGAATGGAGTTTGCCCCGGCAAATCACGAACACGGTACTATCAAAGGGTGTCGCGTACTGCGAGAATTTTTCAATTCAAAGAGTGAACCTGCGAACAGACTACGGCAACCTAAGCGGTTGTCAATCGACGATTCCCAATTGCTGTCCAACGAGGACGCTCGTCGTTCGTGTTTAATTTATGGTTCGTGCTCAGTATGATGTTAAAGGCGTGAAACAAATCATTTCGGCATGTGCGATGACGTCATCAGCATCGCTGAAATAAATTCATTCGACTTTCAACCACGTTTGACTCTAAGCTCACTGAGACACTCGTTATGCCAGGATTAATGGACGACCTTTACGCCTACAACGACTGGGCAAACGACAAGGTCATTGCACTTTGCAGCGACCTTTCCGATGCACAACTTGATATGCCACGAGAGATGGGGTTTGGAACCCTGCGGGCGACGCTGTTTCATATCCTGACCGCGGAAGTCATTTGGATGGAACGATGGCAGGGGGTGCCGTGGCGTCCGTTCCCCAAAGACCCCGAGGGGATGTCGGTCGCTGCGATCGCGGACGGACTGAAACAGGTCGCTCAGAGTCGACGCGAGCTGATGTTAGCAGAGCAGACGAACCGATGGAGTCGACGCGTTGAATACCAAGACAGCACGAAAACGCCCTACGATCATCGGTTGAGCGATCTTTTGTTGCATGTCGCCAACCATGGGGTTCATCATCGTGCTCAAGCTCTGAATTACTTGAAACAGTTTGACCGCACGGTGGTCGCCGGTATCGACTATTGCTTCTATCGACTTGCCAAACACGCCGTGACGCAGAGCCCCGAAGCGAAGGCAAGTTTAAAAGCCTATGGATTAGAGGTCTCTGAGCCTAGCGACGAACGATGTCCGTGGGACGCAGAATGGGTCACTCGGCAATTTCAGTACAATGACTGGGCAACCCGAAAAGTCTTGGCGTTTGCAGCATCCCTAACCGACGAACAACTCGATCGCGATTTCGCGATGGGGCCAGGTTCGATTCGCAAGACGCTTTTGCATCTGATGGATGCCGAGGCATGGTGGATCACGAATTGGAACGAAGGTCCTCGGCCATTTCCGCAAACACCCGAACACACAAGCATTGCAGAATTAAGTGAAACATGGCCCGGCTACATCACGCAGCGAAACGCGTTTATCGCCAAGGTCGATGACAACGAGGCGGAACGGATTGTCGAGATTGCTGCCGGCGGCCCCCACACGCGGTTTCGCGTGGGAGAATCAATCCCCCATCTCGCCTTGCATGGCACTCATCACCGTGCCCAGTTGATCAATATGTTCCGTCATGTCGGTGCAGAATGGACAAATATTGATTTGCTGTATGCGATCGACGAGCTTCCCGAATCAACCGTCAAGCAATGATGTCATCAAGTACATGACCGTGGACATCGGTCAATCGGAAACGTCGCCCTTGGTATTTGTAAGTCAAACGTTCATGGTCGATACCCATCAGATGCAAAACGGTGGCATTGAAATCATGAACGTGAACGCCGTTTTCCACGACGTTGTAGCCGAATTCATCGGTCGCCCCGTAGGTCATGCCCGGTTTGATTCCGCCTCCGGCCATCCAAGTGGTAAAGCATCGCGGGTGATGGTCGCGGCCGTAGTTGTCGTTTGTTAGCACACCTTGGGTGTAGGAGGTGCGGCCAAATTCGCCTCCCCAAATCACCAGCGTATCATCGAGCAGTCCGAGGCGTTTTAAGTCCTTCACCAGAGCTGCCGACGCTTGGTCGGTCTCCTGGGCTTGTCCCTTGATT
>NZ_JBFHFD010000219.1:0-12852 GCF_041583735.1 Novipirellula sp. | reverse complement strand
ACGATTCAATCGCGCAGCGAACGACAAAGTCATGCTTCGCGTCGGCGGTCAACCATGCTGTTTTCTGCGAAGGATCGAAGTCAGCATTTTGTGAATACTCAAACTGAACGTGACCTTCGGCTCCAGGAACATCGCCGTTTTCGTCAAGCGTCGGCCCTGGCACGCTCGTCAACCGCGTTTGCAGCAGCACCGAGGTCGCGGTCACTTCGCCCGCGAATTCACCTTGTGCATGAAACGCTGCCGACTGAGCAACGACATACGGTGGAATTCCTAACGACGATAAAAACAGTGCCGCGGCAACTAAATGGGTTCGGTACAACATTGCGACGATGAACATGTAGGAGTGAAGATGATTGAGTCCGATAACAATTGAGCCCCAACAATTGGTGCCGCTCAATAGATTAGTCGAATCGTGTTCCAAATACGAATCCGGGTTCCGCCCGATTAGCCCGACTAAACATCCAGCAGCCCATAATGACGAACAAGCATCAAAAACACCATTGCCGTTGGCTGACGGCGGGTCGCTCGAACTGAATAACGCTATACGCTTCCACCAGAGCCGAATGACGTGTCAACATCGAACACGAGGATGGCCTCCAGTGCAAGCTACAAGGTTTTTCTGGCAGCGACAAACTCAGCAAACGAGCATCCTGAAACTGTGATGCAAGAGTTAGGTGGGACTAGTCAACCAAGCAATTTTGTTTTTTCCGTGCGTGCTAGGATCGAGAGGACGAAACCATTAAAATGAGCCAGACTGTTGAATTAATGACCAAAATTTTCACATGAAGATAAGGAACGACAAATGAAGCGTTTGCTAAGTTTAATGATTCTGTTTGCGGGATTTACGATGATTGCCGTTCCAGGATGTGGATCAGGCGGCACCAACACGAGCGTGACGGAGGACGCCGACGCGCAGGCAATCGCAGATTACGAAGCAGCGATTAAAGCGGAAGAGGATGCGATGAAAGGCAACGCTCCAGGAAAGTGATTTTCGATTTTTGCTAACGACTCCACGCTGCTGATCAACATGACTAAGGCCATTCGTTGCAATGCAACGAATGGCTTTTTTCTGCGGCGAACTCGCAGTGGCCCCTCTAGACACTGCCGTAACATGCAACTTCGTATGACAGATAGGATTTCTATTTGCACCAACGTCGTTGATTCAGAGCGTTCTGCTAATTGACCTGCTGTAAGCTAATTAACAGCGCATAAAAAAAGACCTCGGATCCAGTCGATCCGAGGCCTCACATTAATCTTAGAAAGCTAGAGCAGCTTAGAAATCGCCATCCAGGACTTCTTTACCAGCACGCGTACCCAAAGCACCCCACAAGCCGTACGGGCTCTTGGCACCTGGGACATTGAGATTGCCAGCAGTCCCACCTCTATGCACCATTGGATTTCGCGAATTGCCTGCTTCGATCGAATCGGTAATGAATTTCACCGCTCCGTCACCCATTAACACATGCACACCCCCTTGGTGACGACTGGACATCGTACTAATCGCGGTATTCCCGGTGTTGTTGACACCACAAACCTCGCGGTTCGGCGGCAGGATCGTGTGACACCCAGAATAATGCGGCAAGAAATCGGCCCAACGATAACCTCGCCCATTGGTAGAACCGTTGATCGGCGCCGAGGCAAGCCAAAAGCGAGGGCGCTCGGGGTCAATTAATGGATTGTCTTGACAGTACGAAGGATTATCACGTTGATTATTCACTGCGTTACCGTTATCCGTCAGGATAGTGCGATTGTCTCGGTCACCCAAGTCGGTCGCAATTTCGCCCGCCATAATCGTATTGGCCAATCCATCAAGAACATCGCGGAACTTACTCGCTGCACGGGGTACGAATACACCACGATCCGCAGCCCGAGAATCTTCGGCAAGTCCTTGTGTCTTCGGATACGGTACAGGCGAGTTGTTTCGAACCTCCAAAACACCCTGCTGCGAATTCACCATCGAATCGCCGAGACAGGCTGCGTAATTGGTACGGCCTGCGGATGGCAGTCCGACACCTGGATCGCTTGGACAGCGGAGCGAAGCAAGCGTGGTCGCCCATGGCGGGTAGGCAATCCTCTCAGGAGTTGGTCCCATCGCGTAGTAATCAATGCTGCCGTTCTTATCGACGTCCATCGGGTTACTGATCTGCTCCCACATCGCCTGTTGTTCAACGAAAGGTGTCAAACCAACGAAAATGCTGAGTCGGTGATTACTTGATGTCGTGGATCCATTCCACCACCATTCCGGTGCAGCAGGCGCCGTACCGCTACCGTGAATCGGCAACTGATCGTACGCACTGTGATAGTTGTGAATTCCAAGCCCAATCTGCTTGAAGTTGTTACTGCAACTCATTCGTCGCGCAGCTTCTCGTGCTGCCTGAACTGCCGGCAGCAGCAATCCCACCAACACCCCAATGATGGCTATGACGACTAGCAGTTCCACCAAAGTGAAACCGCGTCGCGCAATCCCTGATCTGCTCATCTCAAAATACCTCAAAATGCTAAAAGGAAAGATAACGGTTTGAATCCGCATCTAGATGTGTTGGCGAAGTAACATACCACATTAAAATTGCGACAACTAAATAGTGTGGCAGAATACGCCCTCATAGCAAATATACAGGGACAGAACACGCTGTCAATTTTCCAGCCACGTTCGAGCCCACAATTGGCAAGGAAACTCAATTCAAACCTAGACACCCCAACCATCCCAGCCTCTATGTCACCCGGCTTACCCACAACAAGTCCTTAAGGTGATCATATTTTGAACAATCCTAAGTCTATTGACATGGCAACATGAACGCTGCATCTCCTTGAACGACTAGCCACTCGCTATCGATTGACAGCGGTTTTGTTGCCTGCGTCGAACCATCAGGCCATTCAATGGTCACCACTGCCTCTGCATTAGCGTCAGCGAGTCCAAACCGGATCACCCGTTCGTTGCTGCATAAATATCCGTCACCTGAAGTCAGTACTTTTCGCCACGATTGATTACCTTGCCGCAACGTAATGACCGCACCAATGGCATCGCGAGCACAATGACGGCCGACAAGCCGAACGGCAATCCAGTGGTGCTTGGTAGCGGTGCGGTTGACGAGCAGTGCGACAGGTTCAGTCTGATGCGTGACCACCAGATCACAGCGTCCGTCGCGGTTGGCATCAATTGTCCATAAGGCGCGTCCTGCGTGCAGCTTGCCAAGGTATTCGTCCGCCGCAAAATCCGTGAACTGTTCAAAGCCCGCAGTAGGCGTTCGGTGAAAAATCTGCATCGGTTGGTAGTACTCGGAGCGTTGACCATCTCTTTCGGGAAAAAAGTCGACATGCCCATTGGTCACAGCCAACTCCAACACTCCATCATTGTCGAAATCAACGGCTTCGGTCCCAAACCCAACCATTGGCAATGCCGTGGTCGCAAGCTGTTGCTGTGCCGTCCTGTCTTGCCAGATCCCCGCTTCACGTTGCTCATAATACGTGTTGTATTCATGTTCAAAATTGGTCACGTAAAAATCGATGTCGCCATCTGCGTCAAGGTCCTCCGTTGCAATCCCCATCGATCCTTGTGGAAGCGAGCGGTCATCACACGCTAACCCACGCAACATAGCAGATTCTTCGAACTCGACTTTTTCACCTGGAGACCGGCTCCAATAGTGATTATTGCTCATATCGTTGACGATCATCGCATCGATTCCGTTGTCGGCATCCAATGATCCGACGGTGACCCCGAGTCCCCGCCCCAACAAGCTCGGCTTGATTCCCCAGTCCTCGCTCACGTCAACCAATCTTCCGCTTTGCGTCCCGAGCATAAAGACATCTGCTTCACCGGCGAACGCGAGAGGGGAACAAGCACGCGATTGTCCGGTGGCTTCGCTAGAGCACTCGTGGGTCACTGCAGTGAACCCGGCGCAATAGTTGACGACAATCAAATCCGACAATCCATCGCCATTTAGATCTGCGATCGCGCCGCTCGAGGACCACTGCGAGACCTGATTTCCCAAAACTCGTTCACTGACGTCTGCAAACGTTCCATCCCCTTGGTTGACGAGCAGGCGATTTTCGCCGTAGTTCAACACTAACAAATCGGGAAATCCGTCCTCATTCACATCCCCAACAGCAACGCCCTGGCCGAAACCGGTGTCCCCGGTCCCCGATGTTTCTGTGGCGTCGACAAAGTTTCCAGCAATATTCCGCATCAGTGCGTTGGCCTCGGAGTCTCGTTGTGGAGGGGTGCCACCGGCAGCGCTGAGATAGAGGTCGGTCCAGCCATCGAGATCAAAGTCGATCGAACCGCCGCCACAACCCAACGTGGCATAGAACATGATTCCCGGCTGGTCGAGAAGGTCGGCCGTTTTTCCGAAAAATTTTAGTCCTCGCTGCGTCGCTTCGTTCCGCAGGTCAGGTTGGACCGATGCCACAGTGATCCGTCGCGGTGGCGTTGCTTTGACAGTCGCCAATCTGCCAAACGCTGGCAGCGGCAAATCCGACAAATCAAGCCGCAGTTCGGCGTGTTCGCTCGATGTTTGCCAAGGAGTATCCCGGTTCAATCGGGCAATTAATGATTCTCGCAGTGTCCCAATGCGAGTTGATTTGTGATCGGGAAGCGTCATCGCCATTGCGGCCCAGGCTTCGGCTTCCCACACACGTCCAAGATCCCGTAGCGATTCGACGATCTCGATGATAATGACGATTGATTGGCTGCCCGAGTTAACAAAGCGATCCTTTTGCTGGCGAAAACGACTCAACAAACTCGCTCGCCGCTCGAGATCCGGCAACGAGATATCGGTCAAATCAGAATCCCTGATCTGCAACAAGTTGAGCGTTGCGCTGAGCTTGGACCAAATCTGAACGACGTCTGGATTTCGCTGAGTCGCCTGCCAATAGGCGGCAGCCGCCTCGGACGTCTTCCCCTGATAGCGAGCCCAATCGCCAAGCAACATCCAGTATCCCCACATCGATTCGTAATCACCGGCAAGCTCATCGGACCAGCTATCAAGTTGGTCAAATTGCCCCGAATCGACAAGCGAGCGTCCCAGCAGTATCTGGGCAGGCAGAAATTGGGGATGCGACTGCACGATCGGCCGCAACGTCTCGACCGCCTGGGATGACATCCCGAGATCAAATTGTTTTCTCGCCTCTCCGATCAAAGGACGATTGTCAGCAGGGTTGCGCTGCATCAACACATTGAGCGCGACGGTATCGAGAGTCCGTTTCTCGTAATTACTGAGCAATAGCAGCAGATCAAAGTCAAACTTTCGCTGCCGAACGAGTTCTCGGCCATGCTCGATCGCAGCATCACGATCTTCAATGACGATCAAAAAATCGAATAGCAAACGACGCGACTGATGTTGCTGAGGATGTCTTGCGACCACTTCCTCCAACATCTCCAATGCCTCAAACAGTTGTCCGACCGAAATCAACGCGATTGTCGCCTGTTGGACTAAATCGGGGTTTTGGAAATCATCCGCCCGATTTGCATCGACCAGCAGGTGGGCTGCGACGTCACCTTGCTTGTTCTCGAACGCAACCCGTGCGACCTTGGCAAGCACATCGGGATCGCCCTGATGAGCGATCAAGACCTCGTCGGACCACTGCCACGCTTGCTCCCATCGCCCCAAACGAATTGCCGCATCCATTGCCTGTAACGGCGTCTGAGGCTCATCCACCAGGGGTGGCGTCGAGTTCATCTCTGCCCCGCCACAGCCCGTTAGTAGAAGGATAAACCCAAACAGATATCTCGCCCCGATTGGCGTACGGCTCAGAGCAACCACAGGAATCATTCCGCCAACTCAGGTGCTAGGTTCTTCGTCCGCAACCAAGCGTTGCGTCTAAGGAGGGATAAAAACGAACTGAGGCCCGGCGTTGCGACTGGCAACACTTTTTGCAAACGACCGGGCCAATCAAGTCTAGTCCGTAGCACACCGGCTGCCAACACACGCGAGGGACAGGCAGAGTTCTCAGGCACCAGCGAACTGCCGAGTTCGTGATCACTGGTGAACTGCTCAGGCAACACTGGCCAACTGCTGAGGCATCGGTACAAAGTGCCCAAAAACGTCACCGGCCAAACCAGCCACAGGGGGGCTCGCAGACGTTACACTGATTTCCTGCGTCCCGTTGCGGGATTCGATCCCAATCGCGTCACCGTTGCTCTTCTCGGTAGCCATCACAATGTCTCAAGATCCGTCGCCGCAAGATCCATCGATCCCGGGTGCTGCAGATGAACCGCTGCGTGAGCGGTTGTTTCCGCAGCTGTCGCTTAAATTCCTGCTAAAACTAACAGCCGTTTGCGCCGCGATGATGTGGGCGTTTCGCGCTGGCGCGATGGACAATCTATTCTGGGCGAAGTGTCTTAGCGTGGTTTTGATGACGGCGATGGCATGTTTTTTTGCCTACGCCGTCATGTTTTGCATCGCTTATTTTCTAGCCGGAGTCAGCGGCGCAATCCTCGAACCGTTTCACCAGAACCGGCCGCTACCGCCCAGCCCTGGCTCCGCTTCGCTCCCCTCTCAAACGTCGATCCCCACAAAGGATAACGCGTGAACCCGCTCACTCGCCTTTCGCTGCTGGTCGCTATCACCTTGATGACGATGCCGGGCAGCGAACTTTATGCCCAGTCCGACCCTAATGCGCATTCATTGGCAACGCTGCCTGCGAACCCCCGCAAGGCTGGCTTTTCGATGACCGTCCACATGTCAAAAGTGGCCGGCAATGGCTATCAACCGATCTACCTGAGCTTCGCCAGCCCGCTGGGAAGCTTTGCTACGGATCGGACCTTTGACGTCACCTTGTTGGCGATGCCGGGCAGCGAACTTTATGCCCAGTCCGACCCCAACGCGCATTCATTGGCAACGCTGCCTGCAAATTTTCGCAAGGCTGGCTTTTCGATGACCGTTCATATGTCAAAAGTGGCTGGCAACGGCTATCAACCGATCTACCTGAGCTTCGCCAGTCCGCTGGGAAGCTTTGCTACAGACCGGACCTTTGACGTCACCTTGTCGCCCCATGGGAATTCGATAAGCGATGTCGACTTTAGCTACCGATTTCGCTGTCAGGTCAAACAAAAGACAACGCTCGCACGTTTTGTCGTTTATGTCCCCTACTATGTCCCCTGGGAAACGATCTTTATCGAAGTCCGAGACGACGGACGGACCGTGGACGGTGGCAAACAAATCGCATTCGTTAATCAATTGACGGTTCGTCATGCGGATCAAAAGACGACGATTGGCATCATTCACCCGACACAGAAACAACTCCCCGCATCGGGGCTGCCTGCGTTTCCAGACATCCGCACACTGATCACAGTGCTGGGGGAGGGGCCGATCGACGAGGCCGCGGACGTGCCGCGACTTTCCCACGCCGAATCGCTGCGACGCGTCGCCCAGGTCCAACCGGCATGGGTTCAATTCCGCAATATTGCCCCCGATTCGATGCATTCCTCGTGGTTGGGTTATTCACAACTCGATGTCATTTTGATTCACGGGCCCACACTCGAAATGTTGGCCAGCAGTGGGCCGCAAGATCGATTTGACGCCCTGCGTGATTGGATTGCGGCCGGCGGGAACCTGTGGATCTATGATGCCGGCGGTCTTGCGTTGCCGTTTGCGAATCTAACACCGGTCACTGTGGGACAAGTCGTGTCGCCCGCTAGAGTCAAAGGCAGACTAAAACTGCAAGACATCAATGACACCACGGACCTCGAGTACGAATCGTGGTCCGGCATCAGCAAAGGGTCCAGCAATTGGCAGTGGCAACAGAACAATAACACGCTGTCATCACGCCAAACCATTTTTGAAAAACTGGTCAAAGCCAACCATCCGATCGCCCAGGATGTTCCTGCCAAATCATTGGCGTTGACGATCAAGACCACTTCGTTGGGTCGAGGCACGGTCACCTCGATTGACGACGTCGACCCATTCCCTGGATCGTTTCAGTTGTGGCAGACCGTCGCCGATCTGCATGGAAAAAACCAACTGCAGTGGGTCGAGCGAAACGGGATTGATGTCCGCTATGGCAACGATCACTACTGGAGCTGGTTGATCGAAGCGGTCGGCGGTCCCCCGGTGAAACTGTTTTTTCTGATCAACACCCTTTTTATCGTCTTGGTGGGGCCGCTTAGCTATCGTTTTTTCCGTAAAAACCAGCGGTTGTATTTGCTGCTCTTCTCTGCTCCCGCGCTTGCACTGCTGGTCACCACCGGTTTGTTTATTTCGGCAATTCTCGCAGATGGTTTGGGCACTCGATTGCGAGCCCGACAAATCACATGGCAAGACGCTCAGTCGGGTTATTTGGTCCACAACGACCGGCTGACCTATTTTTCGGCGATGGGGAAAAGTAGCGGACTGCAATTCGCGGACGACACTGCCCTGTTTCCCGTACTGAATAAACCAGCGGAAAACCGATATTACGGCGGTGGTCGCAGCGGGACAGCCGCTTGCCAAATCGAAGTCGGCGATGATTACCAGCAATTCACTGGTCAATTCCTGCCCTCACGATCTCAAGTCCAATACCTCCGTCTTGAACCGCAGAAAGCCAAGCCGCTGGTCACGTTTTCAAAAACCAGCAACGGTTTAACTGTGACCAACCACTCTGACCGACCGCTGTATCAAGTTGTCGCCAGCGATAACCAACAGCAACAATGGACCACGCAAACCGTCGCCCCTGGAAAATCAGTTCCGATGAGTTTATTACAAAGTGGTTCCGCTGCAGCGGAGCTTGGCGTTTCGCCCATGGCGTTAGCGAGTTTGGTTCCCCGACTTCGCCGCGCTTATTACAGTCGCGGCAGCACGGGATCGCAAGTTTCCTCCATCGACCAAACCCTGAACGGATGGCTTAGCCGGCTTCCGGCCAATCAATTTATCGCAACGACCGCATTGAGAGCCGATTCGCTTGGAATCGATGACGTCGAGATCGAAGATAGCGTTCATGTCATTATGGGAGCGGTGCAATGATCGCGACGACTTATAACGCAACATCGTATGCAGGACCAATGATCGAACTGAATTCGTTGTGCCGCACGTTTGGGACGACCCATGCCGTCGACAATGTTTCGTTCGCGGTCCCCAAGGGCAGCGTGTTTGGCTACATCGGTCCCAACGGGGCGGGCAAAACGACCAGCATGCGAATCTTATCGACGCTGGAACTGCCGACCTCAGGCGAAGCGTATATCGAAGGCCTCTCTAGCGTCAACGATCCCGATCGTGTGCGTGGCCGATTGGGGTTCATGCCCGATGGTTTTGGAACCTATAGCGACACGAACTGTATCGAGTACCTCGATTTTTTTGCCCGCTCGTACGGCTTGGTCGGTCGCGAGCGAACTCGGCGTTTGCGGTGGGTGATCGACTTTACTGGTCTGCGTCCGTTGGCGACCAAGCCGATGCGAGGGCTGAGTAAGGGGATGCGTCAACGATTGTGTCTGGGACGTGCTCTGATTCACGATCCTCCGGTTCTCGTGCTTGACGAACCCGCCGCGGGGCTGGACCCGCGAGCGAGAATCGAGCTACGTCAAATCATTCGTTCGCTCGCTGCGGAGGGCAAAACGATCTTGATTAGCAGCCATATCTTGACCGAACTTGCCGAGATGTGCGACCGCGTGGGGATCATCGAGCGCGGACGATTGTTGGCAACCGGCACCGTCGGAGAAATCCGCCGCACGTTGCAACCGCATCGCGAGATTCTGGTTCGCGTGGCGTCAGACGCGGCACGTGCAGCCGAACTGATTTCCCAACACACGCAAACCAAAGATGTGAAGGTGATCGATTCGATCATTCGATTTTCGATCGACGATGGTGACGCACCGCAAATCGAGATACTGCGGCTCCTTTGTGACGCTCGCGTCGATGTGCTTGAGTACTCACCGTGCGACCACTCACTCGAGGACGTTTTCTTGCAAGTCACCAAGGGGCATGTGCAATGAGTGATTCTGCATCAGTAAAAATGCCACTTGAACTTCACCGCGACCCTATCATGTCAGAACCCGACGAGGAACATCCTCTGCTACGCGACACGGACCGTCCGGGGTGGTGGGGATGGATCGACAAACTCAGCGAGCAGGTCTCGCGTCATTTAAATCCAATCTTAATCAAAGAAGCACGTCAATCGCTGAAGAGTCGGCAATTTGCCGTGACCTTCTTTCTGCTGCTGATCACGTCGTGGTTCTGGATGATTATCGGGGTCGTCACGCTTGCACCGGATATCTATTTTGTCCCCTCGGGGGCCGAGTTGATGTCCGGCTACTACTTTTTGCTTGCCATTCCAATGATTGCGATGGTGCCACTTGCCGCCCACCGATCGCTGGCCGCCGAACTTGACGAAGGCACCTACGAACTGTTGGCGATCACGAAGCTGACGTCGATGCGAATCGTGACGGGTAAACTCGGCAGTGCGGTCTTGCAAATGCTGGTCTACTTTGCCGCGCTCGTTCCCTGCTTTGCGTTTTGCTACCTGCTGCGGGGTATCGACATGGTGATGATTGGCACCACGATCATGTTGGTATTCGGCATTTCGATTCTATTGACCACATTTGGATTACTATTGGCCACCGTCGTCCAGAATCGCGCGGGTCAAATCTTCACGCTGCTTGTCCTGCTCGGCGTGATTGTGTTTTGCGAATTCTTTTGTGGTCTCTTTGTTCTCGAAGTCATCATGCGGCAGCAGATTTTCTGGAACGGCGAGGGCGTCGTGTTCACGCTGCTGTTTTCAGCGGTGACAGTTTCTTGCATGGTAATGTTTGTGCGTGCCGCCGCAGCACGGATTGCTCCGATTACCGAGAACCGATCGACACGTTTGCGATGGATCATGTTCGCGCAACAATTGATTTGGATTGCCAGCATCGCGACGCTCGCCCTGTGGTATTCAGAAGAAGAAGTCCTTCAGTTTGGGATCATGATCCAAGGCGGTTACTGGTTATTGATGGGCACGCTGATGCTGGGCGAATCCTCCGAGCTGAGCCCACGTGTTTTACGCACGCTGCCACAAACCACTTTTGGACGGATGATGATGTTGTGGTTTAGTCCCGGACCGGGTACCGGGTTCATGTTTGCCATCACCACAGGTTGTGCAGGCATGATGTCGCTTGGGATGGTAGCGGTGTTGTTCGGCATCAACAACGCATTCGAACCGCTCACCTTTGCTTTTTTGATGATGGGTTATTTGACGATGTTCCTTGGCGGCAGCCGCTTAATTGTGCTGCCAATCGCATGGCGAATCGGGAATACATTTGCGATTCCTTGTTGCGTTACGGCGGCACTGTTGGCGCTCGGTGTGATTGCACCATCGGTTTTCATGGCGATCACGACAGGCGGCCCCTCACAACAATACGGACTGCAAGAATTTACGAATTGGATATGGACAATTGATCGATCGTTTAGCCGCAGCTCCAGCATCGAAGCGGTGGCGTTCATTTCCTTCCTGTCCGGTGGCACGGTCTTCGTCGTGAACCTGTTTTTACTGATTCGCGAATTCACCTATCGCCGCGTCGCAATCCCCGTCCGTGTGATCGCCGACTCCGAAAAATGACAAGCGAAACAGGCTAACGCCCTCTACGCATTTCCGCTTCGGCGGTTACCTGCGATTCCCCAATGTTATCGGCTTGGGGCACTGCGGCCACTCGCGAGCGATTCCTCCAATAGTGAACTTAATGCTTCGACAATCTCGGGATGCGAAGCGGATAAATTCCGCGTCTCGCCTGGATCGGCTTCCAAATCAAAAAGTTGCCCTGGAGCGTCGGGAGCGGTGTCTGGCAACTGGTACTCTTTGAGCTGGAAATGCGAGTCATAGTTGTTTCCTCCCGATCCCTTGTGTGCTAAATACTTCCATCGTCCTCGCCGGATCGCCAAGTATTTACGACCGCCAAACCCTTGCTGCAACAGATACGGACGAATGGGATCCTGAGGGGCAGCAGCCAACATCACCGGCAGCATGCTGAAGCTGTCTTCGGCCGCATCGTTGGGCAGCGGCGTGTCGACAATCTCGGCAATCGTCGCCATCACGTCGGTAAGCGAAGTGAGTTCCGAAGACGTTGTCCCGGCAGGCACTTTGCCCGGCCAGCGGACAAGAAACGGAACACGATGGCCGCCTTCCCAGTTATCACGTTTCACCCCTCGCCACGGACGTGCTCCGTCGTGACCGTGATCGTGCCGCATGTGATAAACCGTGGGGACTTCGGGACCATTGTCACTCGTAAAAATGACCAACGTATTGTCATCGAGATTCAGACGCTTGAGCGTCTTCATCAACTCGCCGACAACATAGTCCAACTCGAAAATGAAATCGCCGTGCGGCCCAGAATCGGTTTTGCCTTTGAACGCGTTGCCAGGAAAGGAGGGCAAGTGAACCGCTTGTGTGCTATGCAGCAAAAAGAACGGCTTGTCGGGTGTTTCCGCGACATGCTTGTCAAGAAATTCCTGACTCTTTTTCAGAAAGACCATGTCGACTTCTTCGAGATCAAAGTCCGGTGCAACCATCCCTCGACGGTTATCGTTGGCATAAGGGTGTTTCGGTAGTGTGGACTGATCGAGCTGTTTGACAGGCGGATTGGGAATTTGTTTTCCATCGATAAAAGCGTACAACCAATCAGTCGTGGGACAGCATGCGGTACCATAGAAATGATCGAACCCACAATCCACGGGTCCGCCATCGATAGGACGCGAATAATCAATTCGCTTGACCGCTTCAAGATTTCCGTGATGGATCGGTTGCCCCTGCTGATCGTAAAACGTTAACCCAATGTGCCACTTGCCAATGCATGCGGTGCGGTAGCCTTGATCCCGCAGCATCGATGGTAACGTCATTCGCCCTGGAGCGATCAACGATGGCCCGCCTGCACCTGAAAACACGCGGCCGCCGTTGGGAATTCGAAACGCCATT
>NZ_JBFHFD010000218.1:0-12855 GCF_041583735.1 Novipirellula sp. | reverse complement strand
GACCCAGTACGCTGGCGAAATGAAGAAGGGCGTGTTCACGGTGATGAACTATCTGATGCCCAAAAAGGACGTGCTCAGCATGCACTGCAGTGCGAACGAATCAGCCTCAGGCAGCGTGTCGCTGTTCTTTGGGCTATCGGGTACGGGCAAGACAACGCTGTCAACCGATCCCCACCGCCGGCTGATCGGCGACGACGAGCATTGTTGGACATCCACCGGCGTTTTTAACATCGAAGGCGGGTGCTACGCGAAAGTCATCCACCTAAGCGAAGAGAGTGAACCGGAAATCTATCAAGCGATTCGCTACGGCAGCGTGCTTGAGAATGTTGTGTTCGACGAAACCACCCATGTGGTCAATTACGATGACGCGTCGATTACCGAGAATACTCGTGTCGCTTACCCGATCGACTATATCGAAAACGCGAAGATTCCTTGCGTCGGAGGCCATCCGGATAACATTATCTTTTTGACGTGTGATGCCTTTGGTGTCTTGCCACCGGTGGCCAAGCTGACGCCCGAGCAAGCGATGTATCATTTCATCAGCGGTTATACCGCCAAAGTGGCGGGCACGGAAATGAATGTCAATGAACCGACCGCGACCTTCAGCGCCTGTTTCGGAGCCGCGTTTTTGGTCTGGCATCCGGCAAAATATGCCGAGTTGTTGGCCGACCGCATTCGTCAACACGGCAGCAACGTTTGGTTGGTCAACACCGGATGGGGTGGTGGCCCCTACGGCGTGGGCAAACGCATGAGCATCAAGCACACGCGCGGAATCATTGACGCGATTCACGACGGTTCGCTGGCAAACGCCAGCACACGGACGGATCCCGTGTTCCGCTTTGAAGTTCCTGAAACCTGCGGCGATTTGCCGAGTGAAGTGTTGTGGCCGGCGGACGCTTGGGCCGACGCCGACGCGTATCAAAGCAGTGCACGACGGCTGGCCGATTTGTTCCACGACAATTTCAAAAAGTTCGAGTCGGGAGCGAGTGAAGCGATTCGCAACGCAGGACCGGCAACGTCGTAGCGATAAATCGTCACCAACTTGACCACTCGGAATAATCGCTTCGGGTGGGGCGGGGAGAGATTACAATAGGTCGGTTACGGACCGACGTCACTCGCCAGGATTGACCGCCATGAAGCCGAAGAAGAAAAAAGCGATCTGCAAATGGGATCGCCGCGAAATCGAGGATTCGCTGCCCTTGTTGTTAGCGGAAGCCCGCTCGTCGACTTACGTTTGCAAGAAGTGTGGCCGCACCGCGTCCGAAAAAGCGTACCTCTGTAAACCGGTTTCCGAGAAAGACATCAAGTGAGTCGTTCCTGAATGCCTCCCGGTTCCCCGCCCGACCGCCGAAATCGACGCCACTTGGTTTAGCAATCCGTTTTGACGATTGCGTTTTCCAACAACATCTTTAGCCGCGCCGGATCGGTCGTGTCGACTTTTGCGACAAAGCCACGTTTGTGTGCAAAGCGAACTTCGTCGTGGGATTCGATTTGCGAAAAGTCCAAACGCTGGCTGTCGTTGTAACGCGTCAGTCCGTATCCGTCGCCACGACGATCTGGATAGACCAACGCCTGAATCTCGTCTTCTTTTCCTTCACTTTCGATGAACGCGTAGATACCAAACGAAGGATCATCTGAAATCACATCACTTTTTTCCAAGTACAACGCTTGAATCGGCGCACCATCGGTTTCAATCGTCCAGTACTGAGCGTGCTCTTTCAGATAGTTCAATCGCTCGCGCAACGACCGCAAGTAGTTGACAATATCCTCGCCGACCATACACATGACTTGGTACACCGGATTGTCAGGACGGAGTTCGGTATGCTTTGCAAATCGATTGAGCAACGTCGTGTCGAGTGGCGAATTAAGCTCCGACAACGCCGTCCGCGGAATCCCCATCAAGTTGGCGGTTTCGTTGGGGCCCAACGTATCAAGCCATTCCGCGGGACGAAGCCAGGCACAGAAGGACAACGCGTCTTCGTAAAGTCCCATGCTTTGCAGCACAAGCGATAAGGCACAAAGTGGCGGAGCATCGCGAGCGAACTGGTGATGGTCAAAGTTGTTATGTTCGGGATCGTGCACCCCACCCACGTCGACAACACAGATCGATCGATCGGCCAAATCACCATCCGTGGGCTCACGGCGCTGGATCGGAATCCCGTGCAGATGCGCCAGCAGACTGCAGGCCAGGAAATCGTCTTTGTGGGCGCCGCCCGGATGGGTCACGATCAGCTGCATGGTCATCGAGTCGCGGTATTCGGAATGGGGAGTCAAGTTTGAAGTCCGTAGGCACAAAACATACCGACAAAATGGATGGATGGAACCTGTAGTCAGCACGTGAATGGATGAGATTCATTGTTTTGGTTCTTCAGGTTCCAGTCCAAGTGCCTGCCGGAGAATGCGGCGTTCGGGCTGGATGAGTTCGACGAATTCGGATTCCTTTTTGCTAATGAGATAGCGGATGCCGTAGCGAAATAGCCGCAGCGGAATCTCAAACTCTAGCATGTTGCCCACCCGTTTTTCGATGGCGGTGAAGTAGCTTTCCAGGACTGCGGGGGTGCCACGGGTGTGATCGATGCCGGCCAGCGACTTGACCAGGCCATCCGCCAGATGTGACAGCGGATTTGTCGCAGGACGACCCGAGTCAAGCGATGTTCCCGCAGCCTTCAGTTGAGCCCCTTCGCCCGATTGACGTTGGCCGGATTTGCGTCGCTGCGATCCTTGAATCGGGCTACGGAAACCTTGCTCTTCAGCGGCTTGCTGGTAGAGATCAACCAGTGTGTTGATTCGCGATTGCAGGCGGTCATCGTCTTCGCTGAGCCGGAAAATCAGCGAGAACATCGACTGCACATCTCCCAAATAGTCTGGCGGGTCGTTTAAATGCGAGAAAGCGTCGCGAATCGCATCGAAGCCATCCTCCCAGCGATGCAGTGAGAAGAACGCTTCGCTTCGATTGAATCGCGGGAAGGCAGAATCTGGATCAAATTCAATTGCTTTATCGTAGCAACCTAGAGCCTCCTCGTGCCGGCCAAGCTTGTCCAGTGATAATCCTTTGTTATTCCACGTGGCGGCATCTTGCGGATCAAGTTCGAGCGTTTTGTTATGACAGCTTAGAGCCTCTACATACCTGCCAAGCTCTTGGAGCGACATTCCTTTGTGCTGCCACGCGTTGAGAAGTTCCGGTTCGAGTTCAATCGCTGCTACGAAGCAGCGTAGCGCTTCCTCGTGCCGGCCAAGCTTGCTCAGTGATGTTCCTTTGTTGACCCAAGGGTAAGAAAGTTCCGGCCCGAGTTTGATTGCTTTGTCGCTGCAGTTCAGGGCCTCCGTGTACCGGGCAAGCTCGCTCAGCGAGGCTCCTTTGTTGCTCCACGCGTATCCATTATGCGGATCGATTTCGATCGATTTGTCGTAGCAGTTGATTGCGGTCGCGGCATCTTTATTAATCGTATTGAAGTAGTAGCCTGCGTGGAACCAGTCGGACGCTGCGTTTGACGCGGCCGCTCTTTCTTCCCACAACGCCGCAAGTTCGTGGATGCGTCCTTCGGCTTCTGCTTTTTTGAGTTCTTCCTGGATGAGCTTCAATCGTGGATCGGGGCGAGTCTGCGACCGTTCATAAGCAGCATCGATGTAGGCCTGAGTGGAAAGACTGAGGCTGCCGTTTCGTAACTGTTGCATTTGGTCAGGCCGATACCAGACACGCAGAAATTCAATCAGCATCTCCAGCAAACTTTGCTCTTTGACTTCATAGGCCAATCGCATCAGCGGTTCGCTGAGTTCGTAAAAGGTCTCACGGCCTCGCTTGGTTGATGTCAGGTAACCGATATTGCTCAGTTCGCGAACCTGTTTGCCGATACTGTTTTGATCACCCAGCAGTCGCCGAGCAATCTCTTTGGGATTTAACGTCCTGTGTTCACGGCACAGCAGTTCGACAATCTGCCGCTGCAGGGGAGAAATCCAACGCAGCCGCTCCTGGTAGTACGGTGTCAGGTCGTCGGCCATTTTCTGAAACGGAGCCACCAGCTGATCGAGCGACTCACGCGTTACAAAACCGCTCAGCACGATGTACACCCGATGGTTACCACCCGCCAAATCGTGAATCGCCCGCACGCGACCGCGACCGTCCGGCGTGTTCAGGAATGCCGTCAGCGCATCTTGCCCTTTGGCTCGGGCAATCTTCGCCAGTAATGACTGAGCGTCCTGAAGCGACAGCGGCTTGAGCGGAATCTGCTGAAAAAATCCGAAGAACGGTTCGCTGCGGTCGGTAACGGCTTTGAACAACTGCTGGCTAGTAGCGATCACGCATGCAAACGGATGCTCCTGTAGAAACGTACGCAGTTCATGTTGTCCAGCCGTGCCCAGGTTTTCGAATAACAGGTTCAGATTTTCGACCAGAATCACCAGCTTGCTTGTTTCAAAGCGTGCCGTCAGCCGACGAGTGAGCACCCTGGTGATTTCGTCTGTTGGTTGGTTGAGCAGCTCATCGAGCCACTCGGCGGAATACGCATCCGGATATGCTTTGCATAACGAGCTGTAGATTCGCACCAGCAACTGAACCATCGACGTGGTCGTTTCATCTTCGTTCAGATGTGCAATGTGCACGGCTTCGCTGAGTTTTCTGTCACTCAGCAGTCGATGATGCAGCAGCGATGTAAAATGTGATTTGCCGATTCCTCGTGGGCCGTGCAACAGCACGTGATGCGTCGAACCGCTGGTCGCCGCGTCAGCAATCTTTTCCAGGATATTCTGCAGCAGTGGTTCCCGCCCGACGAATATCGCTTCCAACAATTCCGGGTCTGTCTGGTTGGGTGAAAACCGCCAGATGAACTGTTCGTCGGTAAAGCGAAGCTGCGTCTTGCCTAAGCTGGCACCCGCTGACGCAGGACGGTTGTCCTTTATTGAATGGTTCATAGTCCGCGATCCAGCTTCCACCATCGACGGATCAATGGAAATCGAAATCGGTAACCACCCTTGGTGTCCCGAGACAGATAGTGGTCCGCATCCATTAGTCGCAGCAGGCGAAGCAGATTATTTCTGTCTGTGATACTGGAACCACGATTGAAAGCTTCCTCGAGAATCTCTTCCACCGAATGCGAAACCGCCGAGTCGTTTGTTAACGCGAGGACGTCCAGGATACAAGCAACGTCGTTCGCATCGTTGCCGTCTGGATAGTAGGTTGAGAGCCTTGTTCGATAATGAGCCAACTGCCATGGATCAGACGCATCGACCAATTGTCGAGCGACAAAGTCTTTGATGTTCTCTGCGGTGCCGGAGAGCTGTTCGATTCGCAGGCCTGCGATCACGTGGTGAATGTAGAACGGGAAGTAGTCAACCTCTTCCGCGATCGTCGCCGCCGCATCTGTGACGGTCACGCATTCAATGCCTTCGCCTTGCAGCAAATTACTTGCGAGTGATTCCGCATCTTGCGGCGCGAGGGGTGTGACCGTGACCGGATACATATCGTTCTTCGCGGACGTCGGAATGCCGGCAGCCGACAACTTGCCCAGCACGTGATGCAGTCCGATCGAACCGGTGAAAATGACACGAAACTTTGGGTGTTCGACGCGCAGACTACGTATCGTGTCCAGGACTTCGGCGGCCATGCCGGGGCCTTCGTTTTTGCAAATGCTCTCCAGCATGTAAGGCACTTCGTCCCAAAAGAAGACCAGGCGATCGGTTTGTTCCGCCTGCATCAAATCGCCGATTGCCGAGGTCAGTAGTTTCTTCCAGGTGCGTGCCTTCAGGTTGACGTGGTCGGTTTCGTTCTCTTCGAAAAAGCGGCGAACGAAGTTCCTGGCTTTCTCTTTCGTGCCCAGAAATTGCTGTACATCGTCGTAAACAAGTTCAGCAAACTCCTGTGCCGAGTGGAGCTTTTCTAGATCGCGGAAGATTGGCTTCCAGCCAGCCTTTGGCTGCAAGTGCATCTTCCTGAGCACCTGCGTTTTCCCGATTCGTCGCTCTGCGTTGACCAAAATGCTCTGCATTTCGAGCCGATCCCAGAGCAGTTCAATCAGAGCATCACGTCCATAAACCTGCTGTGGATCAAGATTCCCACCAGGATTTGCCTTCATATTCATCTGAATTCCTTACACGGGAAGCCGTCATCTCCTTATTGTACGTCAAGAGTGACGTGTGTCAATGTTGACGTACGTTGCCGTCAGGTGAGTGGAGGCGTACACCCGTTTTTCTTCGGAGGGGGTGGGGGGCGTACGCACTTCGATCTGGCGGTCGTCAGGTGTTTCGGGGTGACTTTCCTCCGGACAGGTTGCAAAGAGGCCTGGTCGCGTTTTTTCGGCGTGGAACCGGGGCCGCGCACGAGACTGATCTCTTTTCTCTTTAGTCGACCGGCGAGCAGCGGAGGCTTTGGACGGCACTTGGTTGACGGGTGATTTAGGGCAAGATAACGATTCTTTCCGTTCCCTCCATCGAGCATAGGGATGACTCGTTGCGGAAGTCTCGCAGGACAGTCGTAAATTGACGAATCGCTTGAGATTCTCTCACCCGAGTTCTGCTGCGTCAGTCATTGATTCCCTTTTCAGCGCCCATAGTCGAACGAGTTGGGCATGATGTTTACAAGAACGGTGCTGTCAGAGAACGCCAGCGGCGAGCCGGATCAAAAGACAAGGCGAAAATCCGCTGGCTTCCGCGAACCGAGGCCGCTCGGCATTTGGCACTTTACCGATATTGTTCGTGGCAGGCGTCACAGCTTTGGGTGACGGCGCCGACGAGTGGTCCGATCTCGTACGTGTTGGATTCCATCGCGGTGGCGATCGCCGTGGCGGCTTTTGACATCTTGTTACTGAGCATGACGTATTCGTCGTCCTCGGCGTCGTCGAGCCCTTCTTTGGTCAACACCTTGCCCACCATTGCCAACAGCTGGGCGTCGCGACGAATTTGCTCGGCATTCTCTTCGGTCGACTTCTTGTCGCGGCTCGCCTGCTTCAATTTGTCTTTCAGCAATTCTGCGTACTCCATTAACGGCGATCGATCGACGATCATCGACCAATCGTTGTCCGGTTCGGCGTCGCGATTGGCGAGTCCGCTACCAGCGACAAGGTCCTGCAAATCGGCCTTTCGCAATTTTGCTTCGTTATAAACTTGAGCCGAACCGGCTTTGCAATTGAACGCCGTGCGTGCAATCAAGTCGCGAGCTGCCGCCGCTTGGTCTTTCCAACGTACGTCGCCGGAATAGTCGTTGATGATCGCAAACAGTGTCGCTAGAATCGACAAGTCCAAGCGGGCGTCTTGGTAACCGCCTCCTTTGAACGCTCCAGGAGTCGAGACCACTTCGTCATAGTGTAGTTTCAGTCGTTTGATTTCATCCTCGAGCGAAGTCGGGGCAATCAGTTTGTCCCAGTCCCCGCCGCCCGATGCAGATTCCTCTTTATCGCCTTCATCACTTGACGCCATGGCAGCCACCGCAGCGGCCGAGGATGCCTTGCGAATCGTCGCGAGCGTCGGACGTGTGTCACGGAACGCTTCATCAAGCGAATCAAAGAAAACGCCCCTTGTATCGCCTTTGCTAAACGTCGGTTTCGGTGCCCGCCGCTCTTGCCCGTCGGTAACCGACGATAGCGACAAAACGACGAATGTTAGCAGCGTGATGCGAATGTGCAGTGCAGCGAGCATGGATAAGGTTCACTCGATTGAGAAACGACCACTAGTGACGTGCTGTATTGTAGCAGAAGCTTTTGCAAAGACCGAGCCCGTCGTCCTCTGCCCATTGCCATCGACTTTCGCACTTATCGGCTGGATTTTATAGCTCGGCTGGATTTTATAGCGGAGCAGCGGCAGCCACCCGGTCGGATTCGAACCTCTTATTCACCGCAACCGGACGGCTCGCGACGCGAACGCTATTAAAATCGATGTCATGAGGCTCCGCCCGCAGCATGACCCCACCAACGCAAAACCGTCTACTGGCTGCTCGGCCGTGCCGTCGATCGCGGGTCAAAATAATCAATCAAACCGTACACCTCGTGGTTCAATTCCTTCATCCGGTCCAACAGCGGCGAATACGGATGATAGTGTGGTTGTCGAGAATTCCTTTGTTTCTTTTTTTTGAATTCAGATTCGAGGGGGCTTTGGTGGTGTCGGTGGGATCATTGTCTTGGTATTTGAACCAATGCCACGCGAGACAGATCTTCGATTCCATCAAATCGAGGCAAAAGTTTTGATAGAACAGCCCGCGGTCGGCCTGGGGTGGGACGCACCATCCCGCACCGCATCGGTTGCTTAGACCAACCGCGTCCATTCCTTTGGCGTAGTATTCCGTGACGATCAGCGGTTCGCCCACCTCGGCGGCAAACGCACTGGCTTTGCATGCCGGTGACCATTGCCCGTAAAGGTTGTAACAGAACGCATCCACATACTTGCCGATGACATCGAGCGACGCGTTACGTGAATACAGCCTAAGACCGCGCAGATTTGGGGCTTCCTTGTGCTGAGTGATTCGTTCACTCGCATGCGATGCACAAAAAGTTTTCCATCCTGGATGAACGACCAAGATGCAGTCCTCGGGATAGTTGGCATGACCCGAACCACGACGGGTTCGCCCCTTGCTAAAGGTGGTCATGAAATTCCAGCTGATGCAATGCGAAAAGCCGTCGCTATTGCGTTGGATCAGATCATCGTCCGACCAAGCTCCGGTTCCTGCAAATCGATGGTCGCGAAGTAGCTTGAGCACCGTCCATGGCTGAGCCGTGGAAAACAAATCGAACAATCGAAAATAGAGGGTGGTAGCTGCACGCGTCAAATGTTTCGTTCATACTATCGAGCGGCATTCGTGCCATCGCTTCATTCTTCCCCGCATACCTTATCCGTCCATGTGAACCGATGACTCTATTTAGCAACGACATTCACCGTGTTGTATGCGATCGAACGCGATCCTTCATGGCACGCTTTCTGGTGGTGACGCTGGCCTTGGCAAGCGGCTTTTCGGGTTGGGATTCTCGTGGTTTACGAGCGGATGAACCTGAATCGCAACCGACGCAGTCCGCGGTTGCTGCCAATCAACCGCCCAATGTTTTGTTGATCGCGGTCGATGATCTGAACGATTGGGTGGGATGTCTGGGGGGAAATCCCGATGCCCAAACGCCCAACATGGACGACTTTGCCAAGCACAGTGTGTTGTTTCGCAACGCGCACTGCCAAGTCGCACTTTGCAATGCGTCACGCACCTCGGTGCTGACGGGAATGTATGCATCGATGACCGGGATCTATGGAAACAGTCTCAAGCGTGCCGGTTCGGTTTATCGTTCGGCAACCCAGATGCCAGTTTGGTTTCGGGATCATGGTTACCGAACGATGTGTATGGGCAAGATCTATCACAACGACCATGGCAAAAAGGCGTACTGGGATTTAGTGGGGCCAAAAACATTGCGATGGGGACCTGAGCCGCCTAATGGAAGGCAGTTCGCGGAGCGATTTGGCGATCGGGCCAAGGACACGTTGGCGTGGGCGGCGCTGGACGTCGAGCCGGGCGAAATGCCCGACGAACAAGTGGCGGCTTGGGCGAAGACGCAATTGGATCAAAAACACGAGAAACCCTTCTTTCTTGCGATCGGGTTCTATAAGCCTCACACCCCGATGACTGCTCCGAAACGCTATTTCGACCAATTCGATCGCGAAAAATTGACGATGCCAGCCGTGCTGGAGAACGACTTGGATGATGTTCCCGAGATCGCTCGGCGGTGGGTACTCGACCGCGATGATTTGATCGCCGATGACGCCGTGGATCAGTACAGCCCCACGTATCGCCGCGAACTGGTACATGCGTATCACGCTTGTGTCGCATTGACCGACGATTGCATCGGGCAAGTGCTGTCGCATCTGCGAGACAGCCGTCATGCCAACAACACCATTGTCGTGCTCTGGTCCGATCACGGTTGGCATCTCGGCGAAAAACATCACTGGCGAAAATGGATGCCATGGGAAGAATCCACACGTAGCTTTTTGGCGGTCCACGTGCCCGGAATGTCCGCCGATGGAAGCACATGCGACCGCACGGTCGGGCTGATCGACATCTTCCCAACGCTTGCCGAAGTTTGCAATTTAAAGCCGCCGGCTCAGTTGCAAGGCCAAAGTTTCCGCAGGCTGTTGGAAAAACCTGGCGACGCATGGGATCGACCCGCATTGACATCGACGACCGCGGGTAACCACACCGTTCGTTCGGAACGATGGCGTTACATTCGCTATCGGGACGGTTCCGAAGAACTCTATGATCACAGCAAAGATCCCAATGAGTGGAGTAATCTGGCGGATCACCCAGAATTAAAAGAAGTCAAAACCAAGCATGCTCAATGGATCGACACATTAACCGAAGGTGAAATTATCCAATGATAAGTCCCAAATCGAATCGCCGATTCTTTCACGTCGCGTCGCTATCGTTTGGACTGTTTTGGTTTGGCGTGACAAGCCAAGACAAAGCCGATGCCGAAACACGGGCTGCCGATTCGACGCCTGTTAACGTGATCATGCTGATGAGTGACGATCAAGGTTGGGGAGACGTTGGGTTCAATGGTAATGATGATATTCATACTCCGAACCTCGACGCGATGGCTGCCGGTGGCATGCGGATGGACCGCTTCTATGCCGCCGCGCCGCTGTGCTCGCCGACTCGCGGCAGTTGTTTAACCGGCCGATATCCATTTCGCTATGGAATTCTCGCCGCGCACACCGGTGGCATGCGTGTCGGGGAAACGACAATTCCCGAATTGTTGAAAAAGAAGGGCTACCGAAGCGGCTTTTTTGGCAAGTGGCATGTCGGCTGGGTCAAACCCGACGACGTCGGATCCCGTGGCTTTTACTCGCCACCATCGCACCATGGGTACGATCATTACTTTGCCACCACAAGTGCCGTGCCCACATGGAACCCAACGGTGACGCCGGAGGGATGGGGCCGTTGGGGGAACGAGGAAGGTGAGCCATGGAAGGGTGGTTTGCCTTATGTTCAAGATGGAAACGAGGTCGCCGAGAATTTGACGGGTGATGATAGCCGCATCATCATGGACCGCGTGATCCCGTTTATCGAAGCCAATCAAGATCAACCTTTTCTAGCAACGGTTTGGTTTCACGCACCGCACGAACCGGTGGTGGCGGGTGACGAATACAAGAAACGCTATAAAAAATTTGGCAAGTCGCGTCAAAACTACTACGGCTGTATCACCGCGATGGACGAGCAGATTGGTCGTTTGCGTACCAAGCTGCGTGAACTGGGCATCGAAAAACAGACGCTTGTCTTGTTCTGTAGCGACAACGGCCCTGCTGATGGTCTGGCCAAAAAGGGGGTCGCGTCGGCAGGCTCGTTCCAAGGTCACAAACACACGATGTACGAGGGCGGATTGTTGGTTCCGGCTTGTGCCGAGTGGCCGGGCGTGATCCCCGCAGGGACGGCGACCGATGTGCGTTGTTCGACCGTGGATTTATTGCCCACGATTGCAAATGCGTGTCAGGTCGAGTCGGCCATCAAGTCCTCACTGCCGATCGACGGGATCAACCTGATGCCGCTGTTGACGAAAAAGGTCAAAACGCAAGAGCGAGAGCTCTTTTTTGGCTATCGCCGGTTGCAGGGGGGCATTGATGGCAAGGCGATCATTTCGGGCAATTGGAAGTTGCTGCAAGAAGCGAAAAAAGGGGGCAAGATTCGTTTGTTCGATCTCAGCGAAGATCCGTACGAAGAAAACGATCTGGCGGCAACATCGCCCGAACGCTTGTCGGTTCTGAGTCAGAAGCTAGCGGAAATCGAAGCGAGTTGCCAGCGAAGCCGCGATGGCGCGGACTACCGTTACTAAGGAACGTTGGAATCAATGTCGTGGATCGCTCCGCGATCCAACGTAATGATCGCGGAGCGATCAACGACTATCCGACTCGGCGTCCGAACACCCACCATTCGGTTGCCAGGATCGCTAACATGCCGAGCAGCAACCAACGCCAATACTCTTGGCGTTTTTCGACTCCGGCGACTTTACCTTCGACCGATTCGTAGCCCAGTTCGATGCTTTCGGCCGCCGCGATGGTGCTCTCGCTGCGGTTAAACAAATTGATCGAAAACATGTCGACGATACGCTCGCCCGATTTCACACGGTAATTGCCCGGCGAATCAGTCTCGACGATCTCGGTGACGCCCGATGGGCCGACCGGAATCGATGTCGTTTTGTCACCCAAACGTTGTACGTCAACATTGCTGATCGCACTTTCGACTCGCAACCGCACCGTGTCACCGGGCGTGTACGAGGGAGCTCCACTGACTTCGGCGGCTCCGGCTAAATAACGCAGCACGTTCAAGACAAACACAGGCCACGAGCGTTCGGCATACCAATTGGTGTTCGTTTGCGTTGCACCGTCGGCGTCGGTGCTGATCAACTCAAACCCTAGCACCAGATCTTGGTAACCATCACGCGGCGCGATTGTTAGCATCGGGCCGATATCGGCGCCAAGTAATTCCGTGCTGCCCGCGGGGCCCTCGACCGAGCGTCCTTGAAAGATCAGCAAGGAAAACAATTCCAAGTACCGCATCAAGGGATGAGTGCGGTCCATGTCGATCAGTGCCACCCCGGACGGTTCACTTTTCCATTTCCATGCATCACTGCGAGTGCCATCGGTGTTGGAAACTTGATTACTTGGAAGCGATCCAATGAAAAAGGTGTTAGTCCGCGGCATCGTTTCAGGTGAACATCGGTCGTAGATGATCAAGTCATCGTTGCCCGCCTCGGACCGCTGTTTGTAGGAATCCGTGGACATAAATTCGGGCGGCACAAATTCGGACTGGCAAATTTTTCCCGCCTTCGATGTCGACAGTGCCATTTCGAGAGGCGTGTTCCCCGGCGTGACGACCAACACCGAAACGTTTCGCATCGGCGT
>NZ_JBFHFD010000217.1:0-12877 GCF_041583735.1 Novipirellula sp. | reverse complement strand
TCCCTTTCCAGGCGTTCCAAGCGAATTGTTAGCGGGCGGAAAAACCTACGATGACGGCGGACGCGACCAAGGGCCGTACAAAAACACCGCGTTCCTGATTGACTCGACCAAATCCATTCGCTCGCGGTATGTCAAACGCAGTTTACTGCCGATTGGCGAGTATGTGCCGGGTGAGACGTGGTTTCCCTTTTTGCGTGACTGGGCCGCACTGGATTCCACCTTACTACGGGGCGCCGACGATGCTCCGCTGACACTCGCTGGAAACCAGAAGGTAGGAGTGCTGGTGTGTTACGAAGACATGGTTGCCGAAAATTCTGCAGCGACAACTCGCGAGGGAGCCGAGTGCTTGATCGCCTTGATCAACGGATCTCGATTCACCGACGTCGATACGCTGCAACAACATTTGTGGCTGGCCCAGCTTCGCGCGGTCGAGAACCGTAGGTCGCTGGTGCGTTGTGCCGCCACAGGCGTTTCATGTTTGGTCCAACCCGACGGAGCGATCACGGATCGTTTAACGCCACAGCAGAGCGGCATGATCGTCGCTTCGGTTCCGCTGCTACGCACCCAAACAATCTACACACGCTATGGAGATTGGTTTGCTTATTTTGCGACCGCAGTTGCGATGATCGGTGTGATAGTGATGAAAGAAAATCGACGTCGTCACGCAGACCGCCAACCTGAACCCCCAACCTAGCAACCAGCCAGCTGTATCATCGCGTTCATCCTAGCGGACCATGGGCAGACGCTGCGGGCTGCGAGCCGCTGGTTTCGTCACTGCGGACTCCTCCGCAGCGGCTTCGGCAAATTGATTGATTTGCACGTTGCTCGGCAACGGATTCGAAATCGCAATTCGTATTTTCGAAGCGGACGCTGGGTTCGAAGCGGACGCTGAGTTCGAAGCAGTCGCTGGGCTTGAAGCAGTCGCTGGGCTCGCGACCGCTGTTGGGCTCGACGCGGTCGATGGGGTCGATCGCGGCTTGACCTTGCCTGCGGCGATCCGGACGGGACGGCGACTTTCGACCACCGGCGCGGGGTTGGGTTGAGGGGCGGCCAGCACCGAGACGGCGACCCGGTTCTCGGATCTGATCACGGGTGGGGCGAGATCTTCGACACGCAATTTGGGAGCCAGATTCGGATGGGGCTGGTTCATCGCCGAGTCCGCGGGAATTTCGATGAAGGGAGAATTGGTGACCGGATGCGGCAGTGTGTGCTCAATCGAGGCACCCGATCCGCCGTGGTTCAGCGGAAAATCGCGGGTCGTTTCCCCATTCACTTCACATGCCGTATCACAATCCGCTGTGCGGGCAACCGGAGCATGAAACCGCTGGCGAAGCGGAGGCTGATCACACGAAGAGCTCGTGCATCGAGGAACCCCCGCCGCCTTGAGGGCGAGTCCCGTTTCGTTGACATTGCCTTGCAGTTTCAGCTTGCAACCAGCAGACTTGCAATGCAAATCATTGCACGGGACGTGACGACAAACGGGTGAAGTCCCCGCCTTGAGCGCTACCCCGGTCTCGTTCACATCGCCCAAGATGCCGTGTCCGAACAGTCCAGGCATCTTGAGTGATCCACGCCGCGAGTCGCAGGGTACGGAATCGCCTGAAATGATGCCATCGCATGCATTGCAACCACTTTGGCCGCACTGTCCGTCGCAATTCCCCTGACAATAAGGGCGAGGCGGAAGATCGGCACACCAACCATCCTCCGAACATTTGCAAGCGTGATAGCCGTCGCCCCAACCCGCACCGACGATGCGGCCAAGCTGTTGCAGCGTGCTGGGCATCTCTGCCATTACACTGCCGCCGCCAAAGAGGATCGCGGAAACCCAAATCGTTGCAAGAATCGATTTCGGTTTCCTTCGCAAGCCGTTGGGGACATTGCCGCTGGGGTTATTGCCCCAAACGAAACTCGCCGGTCGAAAATCGGGATCAAGTTTGTTCATCGGATGGACGCTCGGTTCGGAGTGTTTGGCAGCAAAATGTTCAGCGTGTACAAAGCCTCTCGCTCAATCGATCCTCACGTGTAGATTCGGTACTCTTGCCCGCCAAAAGTCGAGTCCCATGTGCGAAATGCATGGGCTTAGTTCAACATGACGGGTAGGAGAGCCAAAGCTACGTTCGGATTCATTGCAAGATTGCGGACGATTGCTGCTACTGGGGTAATCGGTTCATTCGTCATCAGCGATTGGCATTGCACATCGGTGCGATCGCGATTCCCTCCTTCTGGCGAGGGTCCTAACGATCAGGATGACCTTGCGGGATCCAACCGGCACGAAAAGGGGTTTGCCTGGGCGAAAAGAGGTAAACCGCCGGATGAGCAATGATTGCGTGCTAGATTGAAAAGGTTCCAAAAAACAGATGGGGGGAGTGTTTCGTCCTGCTGAGGGACCTGGGGAGGATTCCGACACCCATTCTCTCAAAATTCCATCCGTGTTCCCAATTAGCGACAACATTATGTCCAAGCGAACTCGATTCCTTGTTGATCCCAAGGTCCAATGGTCGATTGCCGCCCGCGTTGCGGCCCACTGGGCGATTTTTTTGATGTGTTTGGTCTCGATCAACGTCTGCGTCCGCGTCTTTGCCGCCGTGATTCACCAACCGCTGTGGGATGCGTTGCAATCGGCGATGGTCGCCCAGGCCCCGATTGTGGTCGTGATGTTTGTGCTTTTGCCGGTATTTTTGCGGGACACACTTGTCATGAGCAACCGCTTCGCCGGACCGATGTATCGGCTACGAACCGCTTTGGCCGCGTTGGCGGGGGGCGAGTCGATCAAGGCCATTAAATTCCGCACGGGCGATTTTTGGCTATCTGCGGCAGACGATTTCAACGTGGTTCTGGTGCAACTGAACTCGCTCAAAGACGAGAACGAGCAACTGAGAAACGAAATCGACGCCCTTCGCAGCGAACGGGTTGGGGTTTGATCCAGAGTCGATCCCCGCCCCACGTAGCCCGGATCATGTGAGCCGCCCCTGCCATTGCAAAGCGGTGGGGAAGCTTCCAACCGACGGCAAACGTGCGAGGCGTCGAAGCTGCAATTCTAAAGATTTCTTCAGCTGCAGGCGGAGTCTGTCTTCGCGGGACGAGCAAATCACGTCATAATGGCCGCAGGTGAAGAGCTTTTCTTCACCATCGATCAGCCTCGGATAATGGATTTGCGATAGATGGTTTTTCAGCAACGAGTTGGGATTGCGATCCTTGTAGCTCTCGTCAGCTTGACGCTAACACTGGGGGATGCCAGCCAACCGGTGATGGCTCAAGAAGTGGCGGTGGTGGATGATATTACAGCCACCCAGGGCAAAAGCGGCAGCGGCGGGAAATCCGAAGCGGCCCAAACCGAATCAACCGTCGGAGCGGGTCAAGCGGAATTCGACGATGCAGTGATCAAACGTATCGATGCCGATACGCCTGAAGAGCTCGCCGCGGTAACGACATTGCTCGAATCCGCACTGGCGAAAGGGCTGAACGAAGAAAACAAATCGTTTGCCGAAAAAATGCTCGCCAGCGTTCTGGTTCAGCGAAGCCAACACTTGGTGGCACTGATGCAGCGAGTTCGCGGTCGCCGGATGTTGCAGATTCGCGACGAAGCACTCGAGTTCCTTCGCAAGGCAACCAAGAGCGATGAATCGATTGTCGAAGCGTATTTAATGATCGCTCAATTGAATTTGCTGCCCGAAGGCAATCGCGACGAAATGACCGAAGCGACGTCCAAGGCCATCGAACTGCTAACGGACGAGCCGGTCCAACAGAGTCGAGCTTACGTTTTGCGTGCGGTCGCTCAAGAAGATGACGACAAGAAGATGGCGGATTTAAATTCGGCCATCGACGCCGATTCCACCAATATCGAAGCGTTGCAAGCACGCGCCGGTTTGCGGATGCAAAACGATGACGTCGATGGTGCGATGGCCGATTTAGAGAAAATCTTAGCCATTGATCCAGGCAATCAGGTGGTCGCCCAAGCCGCAGTGCAACAATTGCTCGATGCCGAGCGAGTCGACGATGCGGTCGATCTGATCTCCAAAACACTCGAAGCCAAACCAAGCGAAGGCATGTATCGCATGCGAGCGATCTTGTATCGCATGCAGGGCAAAGAAGACGAAGCGTTTGCGGATCTGAACAAGGCACTCGCGATGCAGCCGAAAGATCCGATTTCGCTGTTGCAGCGAGCGGAAATCGCATTATCGCGTGGCGACATTCGTGCCGCCAAACGTGACCTGAAATCGGCCATGGGAATCGCTCCACAAATCGCGGATGCCGAACAAACCATTGTCGTACGTGTTTTGATTGCGGTCGAAGAAGGACGCATGGCCGATGCGATCAATGATATGAAAACATTGGTCGACCGCGATCCCACCAGCACCGTGCGTCAATTGCAGTTGGCCAATCTATACCTACGAGACGACCGACCTCGACAAGCGATCGAAACGCTTTCGGCTGTTTTGGACCGGGATCCCAAAAATGCTTCCGTCCTGCGGTCCCGCGCCGATGCACTGCTCAGTGTCGGCGAACATGCCGACGCCGTGGCCGACTACGAGCGAGCAGCTAAAGTGGCCGACGAAGATAGCGTGGAACTTCCCGGCATCCTCAATAACTTGGCATGGGTTCTCGCCACTTCGCCCAACGACGAATTGCGAGACGGCGAGCGGGCCGTCAAATACGGAAAACGTGCCGCCGAACTGACCGAGTTTAAAGAGGCTCATATTCTCAGTACGCTTGCTGCCGGGTACGCCGAAAACGGTGAATTCGAAAAAGCGATCGAGTGGAGCAGCAAGGCTGTCGAACTTGGGGAAAAGGACGTTGAACTCGGCGAAGAAGCCGAGAGTGTTCAGATCCAACAGCTCAAAGAAGAACTCGAAAGTTATCGCAACAACAAGCCTTGGCGTGAAAAGCAAGAAGTCGAGGAAAACAAAGTACCGATCTTGTCGCCCGAAGATTTGATCGATACTTAATCCTCGATCGCTCGAGTCGATGCTCGGGTGGCGGTCGAGGTCATCAAAAAGCCGCCAGCCCCCAACTAATTCTCGCGAGCCGCAATCGTTGGATTGCGGCTTTTTTCGTTGGGGGGCCAGCCATACCGAACGCAATTCGATGCGGACGCTTTGATGTGCGGCGTCCCCCCATCACTTCTGTTTTGGTAGCGATCGCGGGCCAAGCCGCCCGGTTGCAGCAGGTAAAACGTTCGATTTAGACCGGGCGGACTGCGCCACACCGCTACAACAGCCACTCGTATCGTGCCAAAGCAGATGACACTGGGCGGTGCTCTGCGGTCAACTTGCCAAGACAACGGTGCACCCCGCCTCGTCAAATTTCCATGGAGTGTCTATTCTATGGCTATCGGAATTTTGTTCCCTTAACCAAAAACACTCAGTTTCTGATATGCCCAAACCAGCGAAACTTGCGCTCGAAGATGGTACCGTTTACGAAGGACACGCGTTTGGTGCCGAGGGGGAGGTGACTGGGGAAGTCGTCTTCAATACGGCGATGACGGGCTACCAAGAAATTTTGACCGATCCAAGTTATCGCGGTCAAATCGTCACGATGACATACCCCGAAATCGGAAATTACGGCGTCAACTCAATCGACGTCGAGCACGAGTCGCCGTCGCTGTCGGGTTTCATCGTTCGCTCGGACAGCCGAATCTTCAGTAACTATCGAGCCGAAGGCGATCTGCAATCGTACCTGCAAAAACACAATATCCTCGGGCTGACCGGTATCGATACGCGAGCACTCGTTCGCCGCATTCGAACCACCGGAGCGATGCGAGGCATTTTGTCGACCAGCGACCTGAATGACGAAAGCTTGGTCAACAAGGCCAAAGCGTCGCAGGGATTGGTCGGCCGCGATATCGTTCGCGAAGTGATGCCCACCAAAGCGGTCGCATGGGATCAAAAACTGGACGATTGGACCGAAACGGAAGTCGGCAAACACGACCGCACCAACAGTGGGGCGCATGTCGTTTGCATGGACTTCGGCATGAAGTGGAACATCCCACGTCACTTCGCATCGCGTGGAAACCAAGTCACGATTGTCCCCGGTGACACGTCGGCCGACGAGATTATGAAAAACAATCCCGACGGTGTGTTCCTCTCCAACGGCCCCGGCGACCCGGAACCACTGGAGTACGCACATCACACGATTCGAGAATTGCTGGGTCAAGTTCCCGTGTTCGGCATCTGTCTCGGCCATCAACTTCTGTCGTTGGCCTGCGGCGCGAAGACGTTCAAACTGAAATTTGGACATCGTGGTGTGAATCAGCCGGTGTTTGATATCCAAACCAACAAAGTCGAGATCACGACTCAGAATCACGGTTTTGCGGTCGACGAAAAATCGCTGCCCGATTGCTTGGAAGTCACCCATCGCAATTTGAACGACGACACCGTCGCTGGCGTGCGACACCGCGAACATGCTGCCTTCGGAGTGCAATATCACCCCGAAGCCGCCTCGGGACCTCACGACAGCCACTATCTATTCGAGCGATTCGAAAAACAAATCGCCAAATAAGCGATGTAGCGTCATAGGTCGTAGCGAATGTCGCGAAGACTTTCGGCAGCTGCAAGCGTGATGGCCAATTCATCCTTGTCGCCGTGCCAGAATATTACCTCCCCGAAACGTGTTTTGGGGAGGTCAGAGCGAGCGAAGCAAGCTCACCGGTGGGGCCTCGGGGTGTTAGGGTCAGACGGTGCAAGTTCCGCGTCACCAGCCCTCCTCGCCCGCTATCGCGGCCGCCCCTCCCACCTAACGCCGTGAACGATCTTCGGGTAGCTAGCTGCGCAAAAAGTGGTGATTCGCATTGGACGTCAACAATCCACGCTCTGGCGAGCGTAGCTACGAAACGCAAATGCGCCGCAATTTGCAGCCTAAAAATCGTTAAGGGCGTTGCTCTCACACCAGAGAGGGTGATTTTGCAAACGTGCTGGAGCTTCACTCCGATGCAGCCGGTCGATTAACGGATCTCGGACACCCACTTTTCGATCTTTTCGTTGCGATGGTCTGATGCAACCGGCCGCTCCATTGCCACCACTGGTTCTCCGTTAGGCCCCATAGCCCGCTCATAATCGACACTCCATAGGTACGCGACTTTACCACCCTTACCCACTTCGTATCCAAACGATTCTTGCGAGTTGACCATCCAGTCCGATTCCGTCAGCCCGACGTCGCTGAGTTCGCTAAGCTCATTCGGAAAACGCTCGTACCGTTTCTGAAATTGCTTAATCGCGATTGCGGTCAGCGTCCAGCGTCGGTTCAATTCGAAGCGATAAAATCTCGCTGCCGCCGAGCTTGGATCGCCGAAAAATTTGTCAAGAAATATCTCGGCGTTGGAGACCGGGACTGCAAGAATGCTGTACGTCCAAATGTCATCGCCGTCTTCATGGCGGAGGGACCTTGCCTGCGGCGGCCATGGTTCAAATGCCTTGATCGTCTCTGCATCTTCCCACCGCTGATAGCGTTCCATCAGCAACTCGCCCATCATGTCAGTCAATCCAAATGGGAAAAAGTCGATTTGCGATTCTTGCTGGAAATGGTTCGGTCCATCCGACGTAATACCAAACTCAGCTAACAGGAACGCTCGTTCTGCCGCCACAGCGGTGTCCCAGCGATCATGCAGGTTCTGCTCGCGATTGACCTGCTCACGTAATTGCAACAACGATTCCTCCGTCTTCCAAAATCCGACCGCGAGCGATTCACGAATTTGAGCTCGATGTTCCTCGACCGCGGCAAAATAAATGAGGTCCGACAAAATTCCGATTTGCCAATCGAACGCGTCCGCTACTTTGGGCATTAATTGCAACGCATGGATCGCACGAGCAGGATCCTGTTGATCGACCGCCACCCGGAATTCTCGCATCAGTAGCCGGTTGATCGATCTCGTCTCATCCAGACCGGGGTACGTCGTCTGAAAACCTTCGAATACGACCGGTTGCCAAACCGGCCTAGGGTGTGTCGGCACACGTTTGATGGCTTCGATAATGGGACGTGCCTGCTCGGCATAACGCTGCATTATCTCCGCGTCCGCCCATGGTTGGTTTGGCTCGAGCCTCGGTTCGTCGTCGAGTGGCAGCACGTCACTGAATCGGATATGGAGTCCATCGGTAGCGACCAAAATATCGTCCCACTGCGAGGATGCCTGTTGCGTGGTATGGCTGTCGAACCACTCAGTAAGCGAGTGATTGCCAACCGGGTGACCATCCCTTGTCAAAGTTGTCAGCGTTGCATTAACCTCCTCAGCAGCATCCCGCTCCCATTTGAAACCGAGCGCAAACACACACAAGAGTGCGATTAAGGGAGCCGCAAGCAACAAGTACAAACTCCGCTCGCGGGAAGGTTTGATATTCATCATTCGATTCTCAATTAACATCATTCGTCACAAATAAACGGTTGCCATCGAGCAGCAAGCCAACTCCTCACCTCTCACTCCTCACTCCACTTCCCACGCCGCATACCACTGGCTGGCTGGATAATTCTGCTGGTTAATGGGATGGTTGCGAATTCGATCCGAATACGGTCCATCTTCGAATTGCACGTTTTTGCCAATCAGCAATTCGTGCAATTCTCGCCTCATCGGTTCGGTGGACACACCAGCCTCGCCCGCCTCAAGCATTCGCAGCGTGGCATCGGCGACTGCATCAACGAAATGTTTGTAGACCGCCGCTCGTTTTACCGGCGGCATATCTTCGGCCCAAAAGGAGATCGAGTAGCCACCGAGCCCATCGACCGCAGACATTGGCTTTGCCCACGAGTTCAAAACGGCTCTGCGGCGTGCTTCATACCGGCCGCTTCGATCCGACAATAATCGCTTTGCATCGTTGACAAAATCTCTCTCAGGCAACGATTTGATCGCATCCGATTTGATCGCATCGCTCAACCAAATCTCCACTCGGTCGGCAAAGTCTTGGTCCTGCAATCGTTCGCTGTTTCGCAAACGCTCGACGATCGTTGTTAACACGCGAAACCAGTCGCCAATCTGTTCAATCGCCTCAGGGGATTTTTCGCTCGAATCGAACTCTAGCTTGGCGTAGGTTGCCAGAGCCAGCATCTTATACAGCGTGTGTTGGTCGATGCTCGCTGCACCGTCGTGACCCGGCAGCACTTCGGGGATCATCAAAACGTCGCTTGGTAAGAACGATCGTTGCTCGAAAATCCGTAGCCGATCTGTCTCTTTCTGCGAAAAGTCACTCTGGAACGAATCGCCTGGAAACGGATGCAGCACAATGGGATCCGAGTACCCATACACACGACCAACCGCGTTGGCTTGAGCCAGCAAAGTCGCTCGACGTTCCGCCGACATTCGCGGAAACCGAGCAATTTCGATTTGCATGGGAACCATCGGTAGCCACACAAACAACACGAACGCCACCACGATAATGGTCCATATCAACGGGCCGCGGATCTCGTCCATGAAACGCCGCATCTGTAGCCAACTCGCAAAATACGGAAACGATCCGCACAACAGCATCAACCACAACGGAGCGTCATACAAAATGGCACAATAGACCAACCAATAAGCAGCGGCGATCGATACGACCGGAGCCAGAACGGCGGACACCGCTAACAGCCGAGTCAACTGGCTGATCCACTGCGAGACGCCGTAAATAACAAACGTCAAAAGGGTGATCATCGCGGTCGAAGGCAACGGTCCTACGTCCTGCTGCCAGCGATTGACAACGCTATAAGATAAAGCGGTATAAAACAGCAGGATAAGCGACACAATCCACGCACCGATCGAGTGTCGGCCCAACCATGCCACGGTCGGCGACACACCGCGGTCCGATAGAAATCGCATCCGCGCGGCGCTGCCGTCTCCCGTAAATGAAAATACCCCGAGCCAAGAAACGCCGACAAATCCAGCAAAAGCAACAAGTCCCAAAAACGGCTGTATCCGAGAAGGATTCGACCAAGCGACGATCGCAAACACTCCCGAAACCGCTCCTGCGATCATGAGCAAGACAATCGCAAGCAGCGTGATCCGGTTGTGATAGACCGATTGCCAGACCAGCGAACTGAACACAAACCGATACGGAGTCCGAGCCGCGTTGGTCTTCGCTTGAGGAGATGACGTCACGCGTGTGCTGGTCTTGGGAAACGTTTCAACTAAGATCGGTTCTCGCGGGGAAAGTGCCCATTGAGCAGCTCGATACGCCATCCAGGTTATGATTAAGATCGCCAGCGAGGTTGCCCCAATCGATACCGCATTGGCACTTTGCGGATCAATCATCCGTTGGCCAACCCACTTGCTTCGAAAGCCATAACCGAGCGATTGCAACACAAACGGGATACAAGCCAATGGCAGGATCGCAAGCAAACTTGCAAACGTGCTTTTCAACCGCCATGCGGTATAGAAGCCACATGACAACAAAAAGACCGAATGCAGGTGCAAGAAGACGTAATCGGCAACTGTGGGGAAGGTTAGATACGGAATCAGCGAACGACTTGGGCCACCATCGATGTATTGCACGATCCAAAACAAGATCCAGCAAATCCCCCACATCACCGCCAATCCGATCAACCCTACCGCGAATTTGATCCCAATCAGTTGTTTCGGTACAACGGGCATCGAGACCAACCACCACAACGTGCGTTGCTCTTTCTCTTGTCCCACCAACAACGCCCCCGCTCCTGCAGCGAACAAGGCGGGCAGAACTAGCGGTAACGATCGCGCATAGTCGGCCATCGGAGCTCGACCGTCTTGGGATATTCCCCAAATCACCATCAGGAACACGCCCACTGCTACCAAGATAAGAACAAGCGGTAACAGTTGCCGCGTTTCCTTCCAGTACAATCCTCGGATCATGTCGCGGTTCACGTTCATCAGGGTCGCGTTCGTCATGGATGGTAGGGATAAGAGGTGCGTATCGCAGAAGCGTTTATTGGTTGCAGACTAGACCATTGACTTCGCCGGATTTTCTTGATTGCGGTTCGGGCTCGAGCCGACTGTGTAGGCAATGAAAATTTCTTCGAGTGACAAGTCTCGCTCGGAAACGCCCGCCACCCCTGGGGCCGATGTGAGCACGCTGTGCATGTCGGACTGATAATTCCGTACCACAACACGACGCTGTCGGCCGTACGTTTCTTCGCATAACACTTCGGCGGGATCGGGTAACGTTGGTACCGTGACTAATGGATCGTCCAGGCTGATCGTCAATTCGACAACCGAGTCCTTCAGCTCACTCAGCGGGCAACAAATGCGTAGTCGTCCCTCGTGCAAAATCGCAATCGTGTCAGCGACACGCTCGACTTCGCTGATCTGATGACTCGACAAGAAAACCGTTCGCCCTGATGCGGCTCGGTCGATCATGCTTTCTAAAAAATCTCGGCGAACCATCGGGTCCAATCCCGAGGTGGGCTCGTCCAAGATCAGCAGTTCTGGGTCATGGGCGATCGCCAAGCAAAGAGCCACTTTTGCGCGTTGCCCCTTACTGAGATGACGAATTTTGCGGTCGGCAGGCAGCTCGTAACGGCGAATCGAATCCAAATACGTTGGATGAAAGTCGCCTCCGTAAATTGACGCGGCGAACCAACCAATCTCCGCAACGCTCATCCAGTCGTACAGGGCGGGAGCATCAGAGACATAGCCAATCTTGCGGCGTACTTCCAGTGGCTGCGACGTGGGATCGATATCACAAACGCGACATGAACCCGAGGTTGGCTTCTGAAACCCAGTCAAGATGCGTATCAACGTTGTCTTGCCCGCGCCGTTTTCCCCAAGCAGTGCAAAGACGGTTCCCGGTTTGATCGCCAAGTCGACGCCGCGAAGTGCATCGCAAGATCGAAAGTGCATCGTCAATTCGTTGGCAGTGATGACGTCATTCATAATGGAGGGTGTTTCCAAGGATAGGCAGGTCGGCAAAGAAATTTTCAGCAGAGATCATGCTGGTTACTCAGGGGCCTCATTTGAAACAGTGTTCACGGTACGCTCGAGCGTGACCAGTTTCTTGTCGACAATCGCCCGAATCTCGTCGGCCGACAAGCCGCCGTGCAGCGCTTCGGTCAACACGCCGACGATACGATCAGCAATGATCGTTTTACGTTGTTTCCGGCATTGATCGACGGCGCCGTTACAAACGATCACGCCACGCCCTCTCAGCGGCTCGATGATGCCTTCGGATTGAAGCTCGCCGAAAGCGCGCGAAACGGTATTGGGATTCACCGTCAATTGTTGGCTCAAAACGCGGACGCTTGGCAACAACTGGCCCGGCCGCAGCGTCTGCTCGGCGATGGCGAATTTGATTTGACGAACGATCTGCAAATAGATCGCCACGCCGCTGGACGGATCAACCGTGAAAAACATAGCGACTGCCACATGACTAGCGTTGTAGTGTACTAGCTTGATAGTAAGGCCGAAGCGGTTGCGAGTCAAGCAATTTTTTCAAACTTTTTTTGCTGGCCGGATCAAGCCGCGCTGTAGCGACGCAGATCTGACCGGCAGTGTGGCCGTAGCGAAAGACGCGAAGACTTTCCGCAGCCGCGATCGTGAATCCATCCCAGCCGCCGTGCCGATTCTTTACCTCCCCGAAACTTGTTTGGCGAAGGTCAGAGCGAGCGGAGCAAGCTCACCAGTGGGGCGTCGGGGGTATTAGAGTTGGGCCGTGCAATCTAGCTGCGACGAAACCCTCCCCGGAAAGCTCGCTGAAGGCTCGCTTTCCGACCCTCCCGGCTCCGCCGGGAGGGTAAATCCCGCGATGCCTACAAAACACACTCTTTACGCCAACAGGTCTTTGACGACGTGGGCGGGGTCGACGCCGGTGAGTCGGAAATCGAGGCCTTGGAATCGCACCGATAACCGCTGGTGGTCCAGTCCGAGCTGGTGAAGCAGTGTGGCGTGCAAATCATGAACATGCACCGGATTCTCAATCGGACCAAATCCAAATTCATCGGTCTGCCC
>NZ_JBFHFD010000216.1:0-12906 GCF_041583735.1 Novipirellula sp. | reverse complement strand
GGGGATTGGTGCCAGTCAGGGAGCCCAGTTCAATCGACTCGGACCCCATTGTGCTTAGCGACTTTTTATTGACAACTAAATTCTGGGGGAACTTTTCGGAGATTTCTTCGGACAAGGGAAGAATCTCGGTCGGTTCCAGGGGTGGCAGGATGATCGGTGAGGGTTTGAGTTCTTTGACACTTGAGCGTCCATCGAGTTCGTCGGCAGGGCCATTTTGAGCGAATTGGCCCCCTTTTTCGTCCTGATCCTGCTGGGGGGACCTGGTCCACTGGGCAAGGGCTTGGTCCCGCACCGCGTTGGATGCAGCAAGCCGCTGAGCGTCCGTCTGATTGCTATCGGACACCGGATTGCTGGCAATTGCTCGCTCGCTCGCCCCCATTTCGCCTTCGCCGCCCACACTGCTGCCGCCCGAACTGCTGCCACCTGCACTGCTATTGGCCGATAACGCATTGATCACGAGCAATGCGTCTAATGCCGTGACATCGCCATCATTGTTGACATCGACTAGCGGGCCGCTGGTTTCGCTTGCACCGAGCGTACGCGGCCGATTGAGGTTCAAATCGTTGATGATCACCAAGGCGTCTTGCGCCGTCATGATTTGGTCTTGGTTCACATCCCCCGGCATGTTTGTGTTGTGCCGCGGGCTGGTGACGCGTCGGGCGACGGCCACCAAATCGTCACTGACACCGCCGCGGACCTGGATCACTGGGGCCGGATCCTCAAACGCGTAGATCAATTTCGCCGCAGCAAGCTCGACCCTGTAATCGCCATCGGGAAGATGGCTGAATTGCAGCGTTCCTGATTCGTTCGAGGTGACATGGTCGTTGTAACCAAAGTTCAGATCCGAGATGGCGACGGAGCTATCGGCGTGTCCATACGTTCGAATCTCGGCAATGCGGCCGCTGTCGTCTTGGATGCTTAGCGTCGTTGACTTGCCGTATTGAACCGCGTCACTGGTTACACGTTTGATCAATTGCCCATTGCGGTCATAGGCTTCGATACGCCCGTAACTCGGGGCCGCAGTGTTGGTCCCCCAAATCTTGACGTTCACTTCGCCAACGTTCTGGTCGAATTTGGCAACAAACGCGTTGTTCTTGTTCCAGTTCGCGCTCCACACAATCACTTGGGCGTCAAACGATTGAAAGAACTTTTGATTACTGGCAATGGACGACTCAAACACGCCGAGTTGGCGTTGAAACGAGTGTCCTTCGTTGGTCAGCGTGACGCCAGCAAGGCTGTCATTGGCAATGTTTCCATCGGGCAGCTCATTTGCGTGCACTTCGCCGGAAAATAACGGGGATCCATCCGCATGTCGCAGCGTTGCCGACACGTTGCTCATAAACGGCTCGGATCCGGCTCGGACCGCGTTTTCGTCTTCGTCGAGAAATGCAAACCCGGTGATACTGGTGGTGGAAATCGCGGGCGATTGAATCGTGCCCTGGACAATGTCGCTTGTTACGGTGGTGTGCACATCAATGGCTCGCCAATCGATGTTTGAAAACGGATGGTCGATCACGATCTCTAATTCAAAATCGACGACCTGTTGATCTGGTTCCGACGCGACGATCCAAGCTCCTCCATCAAGTCGGTACTGCAGCTGGCTGACCCGATTGAGAGTGATGTCGCTCTGCGGACCTTCGGAATTTTGGTTGGTCAGGGCGACGGCTTTGGCGCTGCCATCAAAGTGGTACGTGGAAGTGGTGGCGTCAAAATAGCCCACTCCTTGTAGGTCTAGCGGCACATCGGCGACGTCGAAGATGCCATCGTTGTCGCTGTCCTGCCACCCGACCATCGCTAGTGTCGAAGCAGGGCTGGTGTGGTTTTCGTAGGCGACGGAGAGCGGATAACCGCCTCGCATAATGCTGTCTTCTTGGACAAATCCGCCCGTGGGGTTATTGGCTGCATTCACATTTTGAGCGTTATAGTAGCCACGTCGATCGGTCCACGATCCGCCGCCTGGGTACTCGTCACGCGCCCAGAATATGTGTCCCATTTCATGCGTGATCGTCGATGCCGGACGGGTCGATGGCGTGACCATGAATAACCCACCCGAGAATGCAAACGCACCCGAAAAATGACCGCCCGCAGCAAAGAAACCATCGTGCTGGCCGGTGGACGGATTGATATCATCCGACGAATCAACGACAAAAATGGTGAAGGACCAATCGGTATCCAGTTTCTCGCGTTGATCGTGATTGAACGCTAGGACGGCATTCTGCAGCGCGGTGGATCCAGGATATTCTAGCGAATCCATGAATTTGCTCACCGCCAGTTCAAAACCCTCACTGTTGCGGTCAATCAGCTCATACGGGGTTGCGACCGGTGTTTTGGCATACGTGTCGTCGATCACGAATTCGAGCGAATGGACGCTATCAAACCCATCGAGGGTGTCGGCCCACCAATTTACCCCTTCGCTGATCTTTGCCAGCATTTCGTCGATCTCGGTAGCCGTCCAGTTTTGAGACTGGGCATCAATGCTGCCGTCGCTTTCGAAGAAAACGGGCGTGACCGCGACCCGGCCAAGCAGAAACTCGCCCGTATCCAGCTCCGTCGCCCCGAGCGGAGCGGCCGCCAGCAAATTCCGCTTTTCAAGCTGCTGAAAACGAGCGGTTCGGCGTTTTGCCGAACGCTTTCGTCTTCGATTTGCGGAGAAGCGGAACATAGGAACCGGGGAACGCATCGTGTAAGAGAACAGGTACGAAAGGAATGATCGGCATTCCTTGCCAAATCGGCTCGCAACTTAGACGCGACAAGACAGGATTTGTCTCGCGGATTTGCTGCAATCGTTGAAATCCGTTTCGATTCCCCAACCCTGTTATCTTAACGTGCAATTACAAAACCGGACTCTCTCGTTCCGGTGCTTTGTTGCGGAAGCCCGTGGTTGGCGTTGGAATTTAGCGATAATGCTAACTCGATTGGGGCCGCGAGAAACTTAATGCGTCGCTCACGGGCCCGTTCGTGTCTGTCTCCAACCGCTCCAAACGCCCCAACCGCCGCAACCGGGTTGCGGCGGTTTCCTACGGCTGACTCGATCAAAGATTGGCAAAAATCTGATCCAGCACGGACGATTCTTCCTCGCCGTCGGTTGCCGACGCGGTGTCGGCGGCCAACGAATCGACGATCGAATCAAGATTCGCCACGGCGATGTGATCAAACACGCTCGCTTTGGACGATTCACCTTCGGCCGCGATACTGGAAACCGGATCCTGTCGTACTGCGGCGGCATTTTCGTTCGCTTCGGCAACGAGCAGGTCGCCCACCGCGGTCGCTCCGGAAGCATAGACGCCATCGGCCGTCGGCACGTAGCGGGTGCTCGTGCCCACCTGTTCACCGGACCCGCTGAACGTGTTGCGGTTCAGGTTCAGCTCGTTGATCACGTTCAGTGCATCGGAAACCGTAACGACACCATCGCTGTTGGTATCAGGGAACGGTGGCAAATCGGTTGGCGTCGGTTGATCCAAGCGGATCGTCGACGCTCCTGCTCGATTGAGCGAATTGATGATCTGCAATGCATCCAGCGGAGTGACGACACCGTTGTTGTTGACGTCATTTCGGTTGATTGGATTGCGGAACGGATTGCTCGAGACAAACAGTTTGATGTCTTCGACTTCACCACTAGTGGCAACGCCGAGCGAGCCAAGGTTGCTGTCTTCGCTGATTCGGAATCGAGCGTAAATTTCGCCAATCTTGGCGTTGTTAGGAACATCGACCGTAATCGTGTTTCCAGCCCCGACTCCGACCAGCGGACGACCGCTACCAGCCGAACCAAAGCGTTTGACTTCGCTTTCTTCGAAGACGCCGTCTCCATCCCAATCGAACCAAGCGTCCAGGTAGAACACGCCGGGAGCCTGCAGTGGCGTTGTGTCACTTGGGTCCGACGGCAAATTGATATCGACCAAGAACGTGGTCGAGAACCCAGGTCGTACCGCACCGTTGACACGAATGCCATCGTCATTGCGATCCCCATCGGGAACTTGAGCATCGGCATCCGGCGTCACACCGCGACCGAGGTACAGGTTCGAAATCACGTTGTGGCGAGGGCCACCGTCGGCTTCGAGCGATTTGTACGGTGCAGGTGCGTCACCGTAATCGGCTCCGCCTCCGACAAACACGACCAATTCGGTGGTTCCCGCCGTCGTGTTGCTTTGCAGCAAGTTGCCAACGTCATCGCGAATGATCGGCTGAGTCACGGCACCGCTGCCGGTCACCGTTCCGACGCCATCGATGATCAAGCGGTCGCCGACAATCGCGATCGTAACATTGGGCAGTCCGATGCTTTGGATCGCGGCTTGGTACAGCTCTGCCACTTCTTGGATCGTGGCATCGATTGGAATCACGACAGGGATCGTCGCGTTTTGGCCAGCGGATGCAAGCAGTTGCAGAGCCGTGTTGCTCAGGTCCACTGCGTAGTTGGCATCGCCACCCAGTGTGACTCGGCCATCGCCGATGTTTTCAGGGTTCAGTCCTAATCCCGCACCCGCAATGGCTCGTACCAACGCATCCGCAATGCCATCAAGCGTTGGGTTCGCACCAATCACCACTGGGATCGCACCCGGGGTGATCACGCCATTTCCGGAATCCAATTCGAAGGTTCGAACCAGAGTTGCGCCCCGTTGGATGACAAAGGTTTGGCCGTCGGCGATGTCATCGCTGACGTTCGCCAAGGTGTTTGGCACACGAAGACCAAATCCGGCTGCCGTTCCAATTGCAGGGCCGCTGATCGTATTGGTCACGCGGATGTTATCCGATAGCGTCGATCCGTTGGCGAGCGGCGAGTCGGCCAAGATCACCACACGGTTGTTCAGCACCGACGATGTGAGGTTCAATCCCGATGCTTGGATTTGGGTGTTGAGTGCTTCGGCCAATTGTTGCGTCGAATCCGTCACGATCACCGGCACAAGGACGCTGTTGGGATCGTTTTGAGTTCCATCGGAATCAAACTCGAACGTCAGCGAATTCGTGCCGTCAAAGACGGTCACGGTTTCGCCGTCGGCCGCACCAAACAGTGCCGAGGTCATCGTGAAGGTGGTGTTGGTAACGGTGACCGTGAACACGTCACTCAGCGGTGTGGCCGAAGCGAGTGTGGAATCGCCGAGCAATTGGATTTGATTATCCAGTGCGGTGGCATCCAGGTTCAAAATCGACGCGTTGATCGCATCAGCGAGGGCCGCCGTCAACTGGCTGACACTTAGGGTTGTGGCAACCGGTACGGCAACGGTGCTTGCAGATCCGAAACCGCCACTGGTTTGACCATCGGTGTCAAATTCGAAAGTGATTTCGTTTTGTCCGTCAAAGACTCGGATCGATTGTCCATCAATGTTCGCTCCAAACAAGCTCGGAGCGACCACGATATTGATCCCCGTGTCGGCTTCGAGTGTCGTGAACGAACCATCCAAACCAATCACCGTTGTCAGGGCGCGGTCGGAGTAATTCGATCCGGTTTGCACCCGGAGGACGGCGTCGGTCGAGTCGAGCAAGCGGATGACGTAGACCGAGTTGTCTTGCCAAACGCCCGCCAGCGGTGTCAAGCGAATGACATTGTTCGATGGGTCGTAGCCGAATCGATAGTCGATTCCTTCGACCAGCGTTTGCCCGTCTCGGGTGACTAGGATTGCATCGCCTGTGACGCTGTCATCATCGATGCCCACCCCAGGGGTTGGGTCCGCACCGGCGATGCCGTCGATCAATTGAATGTCAAATGCATCAAAGATGTCGCCTCGGCCGGTAACCACTTGACCACCGTCAAGCCCGATGTCCGGAGCCCGTGGCGATACCAAGATCGCCCGCGGTCCGACTTCATCCGCACGGTCTTCGGCACCACGGTCTTTGAACACCCGTTCGCCGATCCCCGAGGGGGTTTCCACATCGGGATCGTCGACTCGCAATTGACCGTTGACATCGAATGACGGAGCAATGATCGGGCTCGGTGGCAAACCAATCGCGCCACGGACGGTGATCAGCGACGGTCGGTCTTCCAACGAGTCAATCGAGCTGTCGATGATTGGCGTGCCGGCTCGTGGAGTGAATACCAGTTGAACCGGATCGATAAAGACTTCTTGTGACGCGTTGATTTGTTGTGCAAAGGCACCTCGAGCATCCGTTTGGTTGCTGCGAGCATCCGTAGCGTTGCGGTAATAAGTGGTTCCACCAATCACGGTCTGCAGGCTAGCGTCGTCGATTGCAATCGCGGTTTGAGCGTTTGCGATCACGTTGTTCAGCAGCGTCGGTGCGGCTCCTTGTTGAACCACAATCCCTTGGCTGCCGGGAACATAGATGTCCGCTGCGACGGTTGACAATGCACCCACCGCATCAATGTCGGCACCCACCGCACCGGTGGTGGAGGTGCCTTGGCCGAGGTCGGTCAACCGCACAAACCCGAAGCGGTCTTGTGCATTGAAACCGAATGCGTCCAGGTCGATCGTCGCATCGATGCCCGCGACCACGCCGACGTTGATAAAGTTGACGCCGTCACGGCTAACCGCCACGGAAACCCCTTCGATTGACCCCGTTTCAAAGATCACCAAGTCGGGGCGGGCATCGCCGCTGCCGGTCAAGTAATTGTCGGTGAAACCTACCGTCAGCACGCCGCGGCGACCAAGCGAGGTCGTGAATTCACCATCAACCGGTTCGAGTCCGCGACCGACAACATCGGGAGCCCCCAGTGCTTTTTGCGGATTATCAAAACCGGCGGAGACGTTGGCACCGGCGGTATAACTAACGACCGTGTCGGCAAAGGAAATCTCTCCTTTGTCAAACAGCAAGTCGTTGAAAACGTCTGGGAACGCTTCATCGGATCGGTTGACGTTACCGCCCACGATCGTGTTGTTCAAAATTCGATCGAAGGCGATCGGATTGCTTTGCGTGCCACCGTTAGGTCCTAGCCCTGTGATACGAACTCCCGCGTTTGCGTTAAACGCCAACACGTTGCTTTGCACCACGACGCCAGGAAGCAAGTCGTTGCTGTTCAGTTCGACCAGGTTGCGAGGGTAAACGATCGCCGCAGGCAGTTGGTCGGCTTGGTTGACCCCTTGCACTCGCGATTCGGCGCCACGATTTAGTTCGATACCCGCATCGGCATTAAAGACGAATCGGCTGTTTTCGATGATGATCACACCTTGGTCATTGCGATCACGGTTGCTGTCGCCGCGTAATCCAAAGACTTCGATCGAAGCAAACGCGGTGCCGTCATCGGTGATCGTGACGTCGCCGTAAACGTTGATGCGACTGTCATTAAGACTGCCGTTGGCTCCGTTGGCATCCAGCCCCAATACCTGGCGGACTGCCGAGGCACGGAGGGCGTTCATGATGGCAGTGCCCACTTCGTTTGACGTCGCCGATTCGCTGACAACGATCGGGATTTGCGAGCTTGGTGAATTGAGTCCGTCGCTGACGCCAAATTCATCCGTCAAATCAAACTCGAACTGAATCGCGGCACCCGCAGAGCCCACGGTGAACGTGGCACCATCGATCAACTCGTTTCCAGAGAACGTTCGCAATGCATAGCCATCGGTCAAACGATCATTGGTGTCAAACGTGCGGAACTGTTCCGCAGCTTCACTGTCGACATATTCGCTGGCGTCACGAATCTCGAGTTGATACGCGCCCGTCACGGTGGGTTGAGTCGGCCGCGGTGTCGAAGTGAAGAATCGTGTTCCGTCTTCGACAAACGTTTCGGTCGGGCTGACCGCACGCGAATTGGTCGCGAGTTCACCACGCTCGGCGAAGCCGATAATGATGTCGTCAATAAACACGCCTTCGTGATTGTTGTCTGCGGTTCCGGCAAGGAATCCGGCTGCGAATTGATCGCCATAACGCAGTTGCTCATTCACAAACGGTCCGAAGTCGTTGATCGTCAGAGCACCGGTTCGCACCATCGCACCGGACGTCGGAGTGAACGAGGTGTCGCCTTCGCTAAATCGATCTGCCAAGGCGAGCGAGATCGCTTGGGCGACTTGGGGGGCGGTATCAAATCGGCTGACCTGGATCGGTCGGCCCGTCAAAACTTGTTGTCCGCTGACGGGCAGCAAGCTTGGCGATGAAGACGTGATCGTGGCCGTGCCGTCGACTTCGATCAAATTGCCGTCGGTTCGTGCAGTGATCGGCGATAGGAAATTGACCGAAACGGTGTAGGAATCGATTTGGCCGGTTTGAGCGGTACCTGCAATGCGAGGATCGTAGGTCGAGTTTCCAATACCGCTGATGCCGATAAAGATCGGACCATTTTGGGTCGCTGTGACCTGAATCGTGTCGCGTGCTTGATTGACAAACCCAGGCAACTCGTTGCCTTTGGCGTCAAAGAAGCGAACGGCAGCGTTCAAGGCAGGATTGGTGACCAAGTCGACGTCAACAAAAATGGTGGTTCCTGCGGTGACATCCGCACGCACTAGGTCCACGTCGTTCAGATTCGACGGAGTGCCCAATGCGTCGACCGTACCGATCCGGCCGGTTCCCTTGATCGTGGCGTTGCCGCCCGAGTAAGGCAGTGGCGTGGCTTGGTACAGCAAGTCGTTACGCTCGCCGGTGACGCCAGGAGTGTCACTCGGATCCGAGAAATTGAAGTTTTCAATCACGTTGTATTCTGGCAGTGGCAAACCAGCCGCCAGCGACAAGGCCGCCGCAATCTCGAGTTGAGAAAGTTGGTTCAAGGTCACGTTCGATAGCGGATCGATCAGATCCACGCTAACTTCGTTCGTTGCGACCGGCCGAGTGCCATCGTTCAGGATGAAGGTTTGGCCAGCGTACTCGATCACTTCTCGGTAATCAGGATCCAAGTAGCGAGTCGCCAATACGGCACCCGAAGGCACCAGGCGTTTCAGGTCGACCGTGTCCGCGATCAGTGTCGCGATCTGGCTCGAACTTAGGTCCTCGAGCGAGGTTCCCGTCGGTTGCGATGCCAGCAAGTCGATGCGGATTTGGTCCGCGGCAACAGGACGAACGCCATCGTCCAGCACGTATTGTTGTCCGTCGACTGTGATCACGGCGACCGCGTTCGGATCGGGACCATACAGGGCCGCGAGTTGACGTCCCGACGGGGCGCTGACGGCGGGAGCCAAGTCGATTGCGAACGCTTCGCCATTGACGACAAGTTGCGAGTTTTCGACCAACCCTTTGCCTGCAACCGCACGGATCGATGGGGTTCCCGTCGCCGTTTTACCAGCGGTCGAGAACTCAATTCGCATGCTCAGATTGGATTGGCCCGCAAACGGTTGCAATGGCACGCGTGCCTGACGCCAACTGCCGGTGTTGTCAAACAGTTGCTGTACTTCGACATCGATGTCGTCGTCGTACAACGATCCGGTGTTCAAACTGATCGCCGATGGGTCATCAAATTCATCGTCGTTTTCGCCAGTGTTGCGGAAGTCACTGTTGCTGGCGACGAGATGTTCGACGCCGTTCGCGTCAACAATGTAGACGCGTAGCGAATCGCGGGCACCGTTGATGTCGGCGACATCGTCAGCGTCCAAGAAGTAGCTGAAGTAAAGCGTCGGCAAATCGGTTGCCGCGTATCCCGAAAGGTCAAAGGTGTTACTTTGGACTTCGCCCTTCGCTCCACCAGGCATGTTGTAGGTGTTAACAATGCTGGTTCCGTCCAATCGCGTTCCGTCAGGAACCTCTTGCGAATGAGCGTATTTGCTGCGGAATTCAGCGGTGTTTTCAAAGTTGAACGCCAAGCTGTTTCCACCAATGCTGCTTTGGCGAGTGTCGCTGAAGTTGCTGCTGACACCATGCCCCGGGTCGGTAGCACGACGCTCGGTGACATGCCACAGATTGTAGTCCAGGATGCTGAAGTCCAATCCCAGGGCACCGCCGATGCCGGTCGAGATCATCGATCGGCCGCCCGCGAAGACCGGTTGCAACTCACCACGCGTGTTGAACGCGTAGATGTCACCGCCGCCAGTCACACCGAACAAGATCTGACGCAGTTCGCCATCTTCAACACTGGCGGGGCCTGCACGCAGACCGGTGAAGTTGATGCCGACCAAGTCGGTCGCTGAGAGGACGTAGCTTCCCACGGTGCGGTTGCCGACCGCCGAGGCAAGTTCGCCTGATGAAACAACGAACAAGCCCCCAGTGTCGGTAATCGCATACAGATTGTTGTTGACCAATTCGACACCGGTCACCGTCCCGCCGGTTGGCAAACCGCCCGCAGTCAAATTGCCCGTGGGCAAACTTGCTGCACTGCCGACGGGGTCGCCGATGAATCCGCCGACGATACGAACCGAGTGAGCGTCGCTGGCTCCGGCGTCAATGAATGCATTGACGTTGGGTAGGTCGCCTGCCGCGTTGGCTTGGTCGACTGCATTGACAATACGTTGTGCCACCACTCCGGCCGTGTCGGTCGGGAACAACGGGATGCGGAAGTTACCGCTTTCAACCCCTGGGGTTCCGCTGAGAACGAGGCTGGTGGATGTCGTAAGCGGGTTGGTTTGGATCGTGACCGTTTCCGCGTTAGGAACCGACAACTGGGTTCCGGCCGCTGAAACCGATACGCCTGCACCTCGAATCGCCGACGCCAATCGCTGGATCAACGCTTCGGGGCCGAGGTTGGCCGAAATCACGACGGGAATGTTGGTTCCAGTCACATTCGCCGGATCGCTGACGAATTCGAATACCTTGGCGACTTGGCCTGGCAATTTGATCAAGACGGTGTCGCCAAACGGAATCGTCCGCGGATTGTCCAGAGTACCGTCAGGATTGGTCAGCGGCGAATTGTCGATGCTGAGCGTGAAGCCTTGATCGAACTCGAACGTGACGGTTTCAACTTGATTGGTCAGGGTAAATCGGTCGCCGTCGAACAGACTTTGCGTGGCAATGCCTGCTGAGTTCACTTCTGTCGCGGCTGTAAAACCGAGTTGTAGCGGTCGAGCACCGGTCGGAGCCGCGGTGTCGATTTGTCCAATCTCGCGTCGACTTGTACCCGCACCCGGAATGTTGCGGTCGAGATTAAAGTTTCCGCCGTTGATTAAGCCGGTGTTCTCGTTAAATCCATACAGAATGTTCGTCGTGTAGGCCAAACCGTTCTGCGGGAACGGACGATTGCCCACCAAGAAACCGGTCTCGGCATTAAGGAATTCGCGAATCGTGATCGCTTCGACTTCCAAGCCGTCGTCACTGGCGACGTTCAAGTCCGCAAATTGCCCGGGCTGAATGACAGGCGGTGGACTGCTCAAGTGATGCGTGGTAATGCCACCCCCGACCGTAATCGGGGTGCCGAGTGCTGCCGTCGCCGTGTCGATGCTGTAGTAAGCCCATGCGTTGTCGGCGGGCTGGCGATTGCTGAATCCGGTGTAGGCAAACAGTTCGCCGTTGCTTCCGAAGGCAACGTCACGAACTTCGTCTCCGAAGTTGCCAAGGAACCCGCCGCCCTGAGTCGACGACGTGTACGCAGCTCCGGTGTACGGGTTGACCAAGAACAGTCCGCTGCCGGTGTTGACGTACAGCATGACGTCATCGAACGTGTAGTCGATGATCGAATTTTGGTCGAACAGAACCGGGAACTGTGGAGTCGACGCAGTACCACTGACCGGAATGGCCTCGAAGTGTTCTTCGACAACTCGCTGCACCGAATCAATCGGCTCCAAACGCAATAGCGGGTTGGTTGAGTTGGGATCAAAGAATTGATCCATCGGTTGTGGAACACGTTGCTGATTCGACACGGCAACGTAGTAGATGCCTTCGGCCAATTCAGCCGATCCGATGAAGGGGTCGCCCGTTCCGAAGGATCCGCGTGACAAATCTTCCGCATTGGCACTGCCAAGCGGTTGATCGTCAGCAATGTTGCTGTCGGTGCCGATCAGCACCAATTCACCCGCTTGGTTGAACACATAGATCGCGGTGTCCGTTCGTGCCAAACCGTCGGCGTAATCGAGGTCAAATGCGGTGGCAAAGTACAACGCGGCATTATCGCGAGTCAAGTTTTCGTACTTGATGTCGAACTCGTACCAATCGACATCGGTCAAACTGTCAATCACACCCCCGATGGTCTTGGACAATCGGTCGCTCGACAGCGGGCCGTTGTTGCGAGCCGCGATGGGGTTGCCGTTGGCATCGAGAATTGGATTGCCATTGGCATCCACTAGGTTTTGGTCGTCGATGGCGACTGAGTACAGACCGAGACGTTGGGCTGCACTTAAGGTGTCGTTTGCCGTATCCAGTTCGTATTCGTCCCCAGCCAGTGGGCTGTGGATCGGACCGCCGATCACTTGGATGCCGTTGACCGCGAATCGCACATCGCTAAAGCGGACTTGGGTTCCCGCATGCTCGTCCACTTCTTGTAAACGGATTTGCATTTGATACGAGCCCGATGTCAATCCGCGACGCAGGCTCGAGGGTACCGACGCAGCCGATTGACCCGAGACGACCAAGGATTGATTCGATCCCGATTGGACGCTGCTGCTTCGCACTCGCACGTGATACAGGTTTCGTTGTCCTGCTTCACCTGGCAAAATCAGTCGCATTCCCGCATCGCGTGGATTCGTCGAAAACAAATCTTGGTGATCTTGCGTGGTGATGTTCGGGTCGTTCGCGGAGATCAGGTTCAGCGAGCGAGCATTGGCTGCGGGGAATCGACCATCCGGAGCCACCAAGCGGTTTTGAGTCCCCAGTGACTCGGCCATCGAGTTGTCCGACAACACCAACGTGTTGCCGTTCGCATCGATCAGTTCGATGATCGTATCGAGTCGCATATCGGTTCGGTCGATGTCCAACCAAACTTGCGTTCCCGCTTCCCCAATGAACGAATAGACGTCGATATCACTGGCTTGGCTGATCGAACCGTCAACGATAAATCCAAGTCGGCGATTCTCGTCGCCCGAAGTTTGGTTCGGGGCGAGTTCGCCAAGGAACTGAGACTGACCCGGAGTCGGGTTGGTATCCGAAACGCCCACGTTGCGTGGCTCGTTTTCG
>NZ_JBFHFD010000215.1:0-12907 GCF_041583735.1 Novipirellula sp. | reverse complement strand
ATTGGACGCTTTTGGACCGATGATGGATCGTTTGCTCAGGCTCCGCGCGGCCTGTGCTGAAATCTCGGCCTAAAGCATCACTTGTTCGAAACCTCCTATGGCCTCACAAAACTGCTCGCTCTGGCGACATCGAACTCTCGTTTCGCCCCTCCAAATCATGCTGTCCGGTTTGGCTCCGCTGATGATAGTGGCGATGATCGGCTGTGGCGACGATGCGAGCGTCGTGCAAAAAATCCAGGTTCAGCGTCAAGCGAGGCTGCAAACCGAGACCAAGCAAGACCATCTGGGCGAAGTTCATAGCTTGCTGACCCGCTTGATCGAGCTGAATCAGGACGAATCTCGACGACAAATCACCTATCACCTGAACCGCTGGCTCGAGTCGGTTCCGATGTCCCAGAGCGATTCGCAGCCGAAGTTGCTAAATACGATTTCGGACCTGTTACCCGCCAAACGTGTTGACGAAATTGTTCTGGGCGACCGCTTTTTGCGTTCGGATGTCAGCCATTTGCGTGATGCCTACCTGTTTGGCGCGATTGCCAAGTGGGTCGATGCGCCGCAAAGCGATGACCCGTTGTTGACGTCTTGGTTAGTCGAGCAAGAGGAAAAACTTGGTGCGGAACAAACGAACCAGTTGCGATCGGCATGCCGCTTCTTTGACTGGACGATTCGCAATGTTGCGCTCGAACCGTTTGTCTCACCCCCTGCACTGCAAATTACGCCTCCCGAATTGCCGCTGGGTATGGTTTTCCAAGGCGCCGGGTACCGGCAAACCGATTATGAGAGCGTTTGGCGTGGGACCGGCGACTCACTTCAGCGGGCAGGTGTATTCACCCAATTGTGTCGTCAGGCGGGGATCACCGCAGCAATGTTGGCAATCCAGTCGACCGAGACCGGCCAATTGATACCGTGGGCCGTCGGCGTTCTGGTTGGCGAAAACGTCTATTTGTTTGAACCTGCCTTGGGCGTTTTCATCCCAGGCCCAGATCAAATCGGGATCGCCACATTGGCCCAGGCTCGTTCAGACGCTGCGGTGATGCGTCGGCTGAATATCCCTGGCTTTTATGACTATCCCTTCAGCAAGCAAGATGTTCAGCAGAACATTGCGCTACTGAATGTATTGCCGGTGGGGATCAGTTCACGGATGCAGCATTTGGAATCACGGTTGGCGGGGGATCGGCGGATGACGGTCTATACCGATGTCGATCAAGTGGCGGAGCAGCTTGATGCAGCTGCCGGAATTGCCGGTGTTCGTATCTGGGAGGTTCCGGTTTTGGCCGAGGTTTATCATGCCGCGCTGGAACAGGCGGCACAGCGAGATCCGTTGCTTGGATTTTGGTATTTTTCGCGATGGGCGATCATGGACGCGGATGTCGAGTCGTCTCGGATGTTTTCGTTGGCGCGTTGGCGACATTTGCATGGGCAATTTGATAATGATGACGAAGCGAATGTCAAAGGCGCACGGCCCCTCTACTTAAGTCAGCGGAAACCTGAGTTCGAGATCGCTGATCTTCGTATCGATGTGGATTTACAAAAGGCCTATGGAATTCGACGCGAACTAGGGATGGCCCCCGAGGTGTATGACCGTCAAGTCCAGCAAGCCCAGGCGATGATCCGGCTCGGCAAGCAAACCGCGACCTATTGGCTCAGTCTGATCCAATACGACGATGGTCGTTACGACACCGCGGAAACTTGGTTCCGCAAACGAGTGCTCGAAGATTCTCAGCTATCGCACTGGACCCCTGCGGCCCGCTATAGCCTCGGTCGTACGATTGAACATTTGGACAAAGTCGATCAGGCGGTCGAGCTTTACAAGCATACCGGCGATATCCAAGAACACGGCAACCGGATCCGCGCTCGACTGCTGCAAAAATCTGAATCGGATTGAGACCGCTAAGGTCCGCGGCTTAGGCGTCGGGTTTGATGACGGCGGGGATCTCTTGACCGGCAGGGATGAAACGCATCGATAGCGAATTGACGCAGTGCCGTGTGTTTTTCTCGGTCAGTCGCTCGCCCTTGAAAACATGCCCCAAGTGGCCGCCACAGTTTTCGCACAAAATTTCGACACGACGTCCGTCCGCATCGGTTTCGTGGCGAACGGCACCCTCGATCTCATCGTCAAAACTGGGCCACCCACATCCAGCATGGAACTTGTCCTGCGAGCGATAAAGCTGAGCATTGCAGCGGCGACACAGGTAAGTGCCCTCGTCCTCGTTGTTCAGCAGGGCACCCGTCCCAGGACGCTCGGTCCCTTTTTGCAGTAAAACGTGGGCTTCGTCGGGATTCAATTCATTAAATTCTGGCATAGCGAACTCCAAGTTTTTAGAGAGCAATGGGTTTAGGCAGCAAGGGGTTTAGGGAGCAAGGGACAGCATGGGAGCCATTGGGGGCCGCTCACGCGATGGCGTTCACTGATACGATTCGCAATTTCCAGTCCGCGTTGTCGAATAATGTGAAGGCTTCGTCAATCACGCCACGCGAGATCAAGTGGCGGCGGTCCCAAGATTCTTCGATATCACACGATTTTAGCAGGACCAATTCATCGGCGGCGGTGTCGCTGCACAGTTTCGCGGCCAAGGAATCGCTTGTGGTTCGCCAATCGTGCGGCAGATCGCCATCGTTGCCACGGTCGTAGAAACTTCGCACCGAGATCAAATTCGGGGCGGTCGTGGAAAAACCTTGTTGTACCGCTTCCTGCAGCGATGCCACCGAATCGACCCGATGCCACGCGGGAAACCAGTCGCCGATCCACTCAAAGGTGTACTGCAGCAATTCAATACATTGCCAATGCGTTTTCGCTGGATCCAAGGGCCGCTGTTGGTCCCATTTTCGCACCGCATCGACAAGCTGACCGCCACCCACGATCACTAACGTCTCGAGTGGATCAGCAGCGGATGGATCAGCAGCGGATGGGGCGGCGACAGCGATCACGTCGAACAGCTCGGCTAGACAGCTCGGCAGATCGGGACGCGACATCAGACTGCCACCGATTTTAATAACGCGGCGCATCAGTTAAGTCCGAACCATTGCAAATTCAAAAAGGTAGCAAGACAACGCCCGGAATTCGGTCGGATTGGCCAGGGCGATTGCGGGTTAGGAAGCATGGTTTGAACGCGATTCGAGAAATCGTCTTAGTTGTTTTGCTGCGGCATACGATGGAGCGCCCCGTGCCGCTTCTTCGCCCATTTGCTTTGTCAACGTGATCACCTCGACTTCGCGAGGGATTTTCAGAAGATCGTTTCCGTGGCCGCTAATCACGTAAATCGTTGGTTTAAAGGACATTTTTGACAGCAGACGTTGTACTGAATAGGCGATCTGTTGCTGTGCTGCTCGCATGACCTGTTCGGCGATATCGGTGGCTTGGTCAAGCGACACGTTGCGGCGGTCCAAGCCGATCATTCTTGCTAATCGGTTCGACGCGAATTCTTTTGTGCGAGCCTTGCCATCCGCTGTTTCAACGTCGTTTGCATCCTCGGGGGCAAAGCCAAGCATGATGCGGGCGTCGTCGATGGTGGCAAACATTTCATTCATCACCGGGATGCGATTGCCCTGGTAGGTCACCCACGAACAGAGTCCACAGACCGGAGTCCGCTGGCAACCAACGTACGCCAGTGAGCCTTCGCACAGGCGGTCGTAGTCGGTTTGAGCGTTGGTGGCCACTTTTCCATTGCGAATCGGGATGATGTCGGTCGTGGTCGAACCGATATCAATCAACAGTGCATTGGGGGTAATCGATTGCCCGACATAACTTCCCAGTGCATGCCAGTTTGCTGCGGCGACCTGGTCGACATCTTCAGCGGCAACATGCTCGCGAAACAAACCATCGACCCCGTAGAAGTAACAGGCGTTGATGCCAAGCTCGGACGCGGCATTGCGAGTGTGGTCGACGATGTGAAAAACACCTTCGGCGCGATCGATAAAACAGTCTGCGAGTTCGCCGGTCATGACGACCGCGATCGCCGAGATGTCTCGATACAAACTGAGCGACTGGCAGAGCGAGTCCTTCAGCGTTTCCGGTCGTCGCCACATGGGAAAGAAGCATGCGTGAGCCTGTTTGGTCTCACTGGCAAACTTCAGATTGGCGCCGCCAATATCGATCCCGACTATCACGTGGATTGCGTCACTGTATCGTTGATCCAAACCGTTCCCGAAGGGGTCCACCGCACCGAGTCCACTGCGGCGTTGCAAGAAACCGGTCCGGTTTCCAGGTCAAACAGGCGAGCGGCAAGATTGCCATGGATCATTTGACGCAGCCCCACATACGACGTCGTTAGACGGGGGTTGATCTCGATCACGTAATCTTCGCTCGAGCAATCGCCCAGCAGCATGTCGAGGCCTACGAACCCTCGCGCGGTGGGGGGCATCGCAGCGATCGCTCGCGATGCCAGCACCGCGGCGCGACGTTGTGCCTCGTCATCCAGCGGTCCTTGTCCACCAGCATACTCGCAGCTTTTGTCTTCGAGTTCTTGACGCACCGCCGGCAGCAACGTCAAGTTGGTGCCCGAGGCAATCAGCGCAATCGAGATCGCGAGGCCTGGCATCCAAGGTTGCAGGATCAGGTCGTCGGTCAACAACGCCCGGGCTTCGGCATAAGAGTCGAACGTGCGAATTTCTTGCGTGCCGCACCCGTCTCGCGGTTTCATCACAAACCGTTTGAAGTTCTGGATTTCTTGCTCATAGCGGTCGTCCGCGAGTGTGACGAACAAGGGGTGGGCGACGCCAGCGGAATGCAGGCACTTTGCTGTTTGCATCTTGTCGCTTGCCACGCGCAGAAAATCGCCGCTGCCCGCAATCACATCAACCCCGCCTGCCCGCAGCATTGCCACCGATTTGGCCAGGATTCCGTTACTCTCTGGAGCCACAATCAATGCGGCGTCACAGTTTTTCGCTGCCGAGACCCACTGGCCGTAAAACGAATCATTCGCATGCATCGGAACAATTTCAGCCGCATCGACATCAATGTTCATGCGTGGATCTAACGGCACTGTTACCGTGGCAAACTCCGACAAATCACTTGCGATGGCCCGCAACATTGCGGCCCCCTCGTGTCGCAACGAGGCGGGGACATTGTCCAGTTCTTTCTCTGCGTGGCCGCCACCACAGACGTACTCGCCGACAAAGATACGCATGAGTCTGACCCGCTAATATGGCTTGCAATGAGCACGATGGATGGTGGGGAGGCGTCTAGCCTGTCATTCATATTAAGCCAGGCGAAAAGGCCTGTCTGTAAATTTAAAAGGCAACCGCCTTTGGCGGTTCACTGCTATTGAGCTGTCAGGATCATGGTTTTAACACCAAGGGGACGCCCGATCTTTCTGGCTCCGGCAGACACGTTGTCTGAATTCATGCATACGGCAGCTTGATGACCGCCGCTTGAACCTCTGCGGACGTTAAAAAATGCCGAGATGGTCGCGGGCTTCGTCCGTCATTTTATCGGGAGACCACGGCGGGTCCATCACCACTTTGACCTCGGCCAGCTCGACTTCGTCAAGTCCTTCGGCCGCACCCTTGGTGCCCGCAACCAATTGCGGACCGGCGGGGCACATCGGACTGGTCATCGTCATGTCGATTTCGACCTTGTGACGACCATCTTCTTGTTCCTCGGCAATTCGGATTTCGTAAACCAATCCAAGGTCCACAATGTTGACATAAAGCTCAGGATCGATGACCTGCTTGAGCGCTTCACGGACTTTGTCTTCAGCAAGTGCCATGGTGATCGCTACCTATTGGACGGGGGGTAAGGCGAGTAGTTTAAAAAGGGGGACAGCAGACTCGCGTCACCGCGAGTCTCGCCGATTGTATCAAATGACGCGGCTTTTGTAGACTATTCGTATTCGCGAACTTGACGTGCAATTGCAGCACCCAAGGCGTCACGAACGCTTTCGATCGTGATCCGATCGAAAATCTGCTGAAAGAAGCCACTGACGATCATCCGAGTCGCTTCTTTGCGAGTAAAGCCGCGGCATTGAGCGTAGAAGATCTGCTCTTCATCCACCTTCGCCGTCGTGCTGCCGTGGGTGCAACGCACATCGTCGGCTTCGATTTCCAATCCAGGAATCGAATCCGCTCGCGATGATTCGGACAACACAAGGTTGTCGTTGCGTTGATAACCATCGGTTTTCTGAGCGATCGGATCGACTTTGATCATGCCACGCCACACGGTGCGGCTCTTGTCCTGCTGAGCCGCTTTGTACAAGAAGTCACTGTGACAGCACGGGGCCCGGTGATGCTGCAGCGTGTGATAGGCCAGATGTTGACGCCCCTCGGTGAACATCACGCCGTTGACTTGGCTGTTGGCACCCGGACCGACCAAATCGACCGATTGGTTTACTTTGGATAGCAGCGAACCCATTGCGGCGATCGTCCACTGCAGGGTCGAGTCTTTGCCGACCAACGCTTTTTGATGAGCAAATTGGTAGGTGCCATATCCCCATTCTTGCAAGTTGACGTAGCGGAGATGCGAGTTGGCCTTTTGGATCACTTCGACCGCGCCGACGTGCAGTCCTTTGCTCTGTTCGCTGACGCCATTGGATTCGTGCAGCACGGTTGCTTCGGCACCCTCCTCCAACACAATCAACGTGTGCGTCGTATCGGTGCCGCCTTCGGTCATCATCGAACCAATGTGCAGCGGTTTGTCGAGCACGACGCCGCGCGGGACATACAAAAATTGGCCGCCCGACCAAAACGCCGCATGCAACGCTGCGAATTTGTCGTAATCAGGATCACACGCGGTAAACAAATGAGGCCGAACCAATTCAGGATGCTCGGCACAGATTCGCGACAAACTGCCAAACACCACGCCCTTGGCGGCCAGCTCTTCATCAAGCGTTTCGCCAATCACGTAGCTATCGACCGTTTCGATCGAACCGCCAAGTTCAACCCCTTCGCGAAGTTGTGCTTTGGTCGGCGCCTCGCGTAACTCGGTCGCAGGAATTCCAAATTTGCCGAGCTGAAAGGCGCGAATGTCGGTGCGGATCCACTCTTCGTGACGTCGATCGGGCCACCCCATTTTCTCGAAGTGCTGCCACGCATCACGGCGGAGCTGAGTCAGCCAATCGGGTTCGCTTTGTGCCGCCAAGAATGAATCAAAACCGGCTTGGTCGAACGTTAAAGTTGTCGTTTGCGTCATCTGAATTTAGTTAGCTTGGAGCAGCAAGCAATCGTGCGTGCCACGTGGAGGAATGAGAGGCATGGTAGCCGAGCACGTCAGGGCTATCGATTAAGCGATCGATCAGCTGATCGATCGGACGACTGATCGGGCGCTGCAAACGCCCGATCCGCTGGCGGCTTTCGACTACGGACAAGTTGGCAGGTGCGGGTTAACCGACACTGCCTTCCATTTGCAGTTGAATCAAGCGATTCATTTCAATCGCGTATTCCATCGGTAACTCTTTGACCAGAGGCTCGATGAAACCGTTGACGATCATCGTGCTCGCTTCTTGTTCGGTAAGCCCGCGGCTGAGCAGATAGAACATTTGTTCTTCGCCGATTCGCGACACACTTGCTTCGTGACCGATTTGAACGTCTTGTTCAGCGATCTCGATATACGGGTACGTATCACTGCGGCTTTCGGGGTCCAAGATCAATGCGTCACAGACGACATTGTTCTTGCTGTTGTGGGCACCCGGTTCAACGCGGACCAGTCCACGGTAACTGCTGCGTCCACCGTTCTTGCTGATGCTCTTGCTGATGATTTGCCCGGTCGTGTTCGGAGCACAGTGGACCAGTTTTGCACCGGCGTCTTGGTGTTGGCCCGCACTCGAGAACGCGATCGACAAAATTTCACCACGAGCACCCGGTTCCATCATGTGGACCGCAGGGTACTTCATTGTCAGCTTGCTTCCCAGGTTACCGTCGACCCATTCCATCGTGGCATCGCCATAAGCGTAGGCACGCTTGGTGACGAGGTTGTAGATGTTATTTGCCCAGTTTTGAATCGTCGTGTAGCGGCAACGTGCGTTGCGTTTGACGACCACTTCCACGACGGCGCTGTGCAGGCTCTCGGTGCTGTACATCGGCGCGGTACAGCCCTCGACATAATGCACGCTGGCCCCTTCGTCGACGATGATCAGCGTTCGTTCAAACTGCCCCATGCTCTCGGCGTTGATGCGGAAATACGCCTGCAATGGGAAATCAATATGAACTCCCTTGGGAATGTAGATGAACGATCCACCGGACCACACCGCGCTGTTCAGAGCCGCGAACTTGTTGTCTTCGGGCGGAATGATCTTGCCAAAGTATTCACGCAGCAAATCGGGGTGCTCGCGAACCGCGGTGTCGGTATCGGTAAAGATCACGCCTTGTTTGGCAAGATCTTCTTCGAGCGATCCATAGACCACTTCGCTTTCAAATTGGGCCTTCACGCCTGCCAAGAATTTCTTCTCGGCTTCGGGAATGCCTAGCTTATCAAACGTATCTTTGATTTCTTGGGGAACGTCGTCCCAGGACTTGCCTTGGTGGTCGGTTGGTTTGAGGTAGTAATAGATATCTTGAAAATCGATATCAATCGCCCCGCCCCACTTTGGCATGGGCCGCGCTTCGAACGTTTCAAGCGACTTCAGACGGAATTCTCGCATCCAGTCGGGTTCGTTTTTGATGTCGGAAATTTGATTCACGACATCCTTACTCAAGCCTTTTTCAGCACGAAAGACGCCGGTGGTTTCCGTGCGGAAATTGTACTTGTTAATTTCGCCAATGTCAGACTTTTCGGTCACATCAGTGGACATCGTATTTCCTAACTTATTCAAATTTCAAAGTGCAGTTTTATTCGATTCAGACAGGCCAGCGTTCACGCGAGCCAGAATCCACGCAGACCAGCCCTCATTCGACGGGTCTCGGGACACCACTGTTACACAGCGGTTTCTTCGGCCAACATTTCTTGGTTTGCCGCTTCCGCTTCGGGGTACGCTTTGCGGATGCGATCGTAACCGTGGCGATGCAATTCTTCGGCCAACTCAGAACCGCCGGTTTCCACCAAACGGCCGCCCAACATGACGTGGGTGTATTGAGGCGGATTGTGTTCGAGCAATTTGTCGTGGTGAGTGATGATCAGCAGACCCATCTTTTGGTGTCCGATTTCAGCAATCGATTCGCTCGCCAAACGAACCGCGTCGGCATCCAAGCCACTGTCGGTTTCATCAAGCACCGCAAACTTGGGTTGCAGCATCGCGAGTTGCAAGATCTCGGCACGCTTCATTTCGCCACCGGAGAAGCCATCGTTGACATAGCGGCGAGCGAATTCTTCGTCCATTCGCAAATGAGCCATCTTTTCCTTTAGCTCTTTGCGGAACTCTCGCATCGGAATCAGTTCTTCGCCCTCTTTGCGGTCCGGGCGACGAACGTTGGTGGTCGCATGACGAAGGAAGTCCGCCATCTTTACACCGGGGACCGCCATCGGGCGTTGGAATGCCATGAAGATGCCTGCACGAGCACGCTCGTCCGGAGACATCGCCAACACGTCTTCGCCATCAAGCGTGATCGATCCGTCGGTGACTTCGTAGCCTGGGTGACCCATGATCGCTAAGCCGAGCGTGCTCTTGCCGCTACCGTTGGGGCCCATCAACGCGTGAGTCTCACCGTGGTTGAGTGTCAGGTTGACGCCGCGAAGGATCGGCTTGTCGCCAACCGAAACGTGAAGGTTCTTGATTTGCAGTACGTGTGTCATGCTTGATTGCAAAAGTTCAAAAGGAAAGGAATCGTTGTGTGCTGTTTCGAGATAACGATGTCGTTTAGTTTGCCGAATCCGACGGTTCACCCGTCGCGGCAAATTGGCAACAGTGATCTCCATCGAGTCGACAACTGCTGAGGTGGACCGGGCGACCAAGCGCCTCGGATATCATTTCTTCTTCGAGTCGACACATCGCACGTTCGTCCGAGGTGTCGGTAAGGGATGGATACGGGCACGCGCAAATATCAAGCACGGGCAAGTCACCCGCGTGCGAAATCTCCGTCGTGATGTGACGATCCGTCAACATTTCCGACAATTTGATCATCCGTGACTCAAACGATTGGTCCTGATCGACTTCGCGATTGACCTGAGTCGCAAACTGACGTCCTAACCGGTTTGCCACCGAACTGAGTAACTGTTGGCGAATTTTGGGATCCGGGATCGCTAAGATCTCTTGCCACATCGCTTCCGCCAACTCAGCAGGATTCGCTCCCGCACGACGATGACCACGCACCGTCAAGCGATACTGAAATGTGGGTCTGCCGCGTCCCGCAACAATTTTCTCGCGTTCAAGCAGTCCCGATTCGAGCAACCGCTCAATGCGTTGACGAATTGCCGTCGCCGTCACTCCGAGCTGTTCCGTTAAATCTCCGATACCAAACGCATCCCCACTACGCATCGCCATCAACAATTCGCGATCGACCGATCGGAGTTCGTCAATTTGAGATGAAGAGACGGGAGGCGACGTCATGGAAAACTTGGGTGGACGTAACGAAAAAACATAACGAAAAAGGTGCGATCGGCAAAAGATGCCTACGCAACACTGTCATTATTGAGGGCAAACCTATTTTTGACAACCACTGTTGTCAAAAATGCATCCAATGGCGATTATGTTGACGTCAACGCCGGATAGAGCCCCCTAGAGAGGGCTGTAGATGTCGCCAAGGCGACCGAATGATCTGAAATGATCTGAGCAGAGTCCCCCTGAGCAGCTAGGTGATGAATTGTTATCATTTGCCGCTCAAAAGGCATTCGAGTAACAACATACTCATGCTTTGAACCATCGCATACCCTCCACCCCCCTTTACCGTTGATCGAGTCAATTATGAAGGCTGTCGCAGTCACGCCAGGCACCCCTAATAGCGTCCATCTCGAAGAAATTGCCAAGCCGACCCTGGATCAAGTTGCCGATGGCAACGGGGTTTTGGTCAAAGTATTGAAGGTCGGGGTGGATGCAACCGACCGTGAGATCAACGACGCGTTGTATGGAAATGCCCCTGCCGGGGACAAACACTTAGTCATCGGCCACGAATGCTTCGGCATCGTCGAAGCGGTGGGCGACAATGTCCGCCGCGTGAAGCCCGGCGACTATGTCACCGCGACCGTTCGCCGTCCCGGTAGTTCGATCTACGACATGATCGGCACCAACGATATGACGAGCGAGGAAGAGTACTACGAACGCGGCATCAATCTGCGTCACGGTTACTTGACCGAGTACTTTGTGGACGAGGAAGAGTACATCGTTCGTGTGCCCGAAGGACTGAAGCACCTGCACGTTTTGCAAGAACCGATGAGCTGTGCTGCGAAGGCGGTTCATCAGGCGTACGAAGCACAGCACCGCATGAAAGTGTGGCGTCCGAGTGTCGCCTATGTGCTCGGCGCCGGACAAATTGGTCTGCTCACCACGTTGATCTTGAAGCTTCGCGGTTTGGAAGTCTACACGCTTGCTCGTGGTGAGGCACCGAACTTGAAGGCCGAGATTGTTGCGGGACTCGAGGCGAACTACATCAGTACGCGAGAAACCTCGATGGCCGAGTTGGTTAAGATCACCGGCAAGCCTGACTTGATCGTCGATGCTACCGGCAGCAGCCAATTGGCGTTCGAGTCCATGCAGCACCTGGGACACAACGGCGTCGTGGTCTGGACCGGAATTACCGGGGGCGACAAAGTCACCGAAGTTCCCTCGGATAGCATCAACTTGCAATTCGTGCTCGGCAACAAGCTGTTGCTCGGCAGTGTGAACGCAAACCGAAATCACTTTGAAATGGGGATTCGTGACCTCGCATTGGGTGAGATGATGTATCCCGGCGTGCTCGAAAGAATCTTGACGCATCCCGTCGACGGTCTGGATAACTACAAGGAAATGATGCGGTTGTTGGTCGAAGACAAAGAGGCGTTGAAGGTCTTCGTCAACGTCGCAAACGAGTAGTCGGTTAGGTCGCTGAGCGATTCGATTGCCGCCCGGTCCATGGCCGGCAAAATATGGCCGGCAAGATAAGGTCGGCAAGATAACAAACGAAAAAAAGGGCCGCACTGATCGAGTGTGGCTCTTTTTCGTTGTTCGTGTCCGGCTCGACGCGTCCCACAGCTCGCTAAATCAAACGTGGGGGCATCACGCGGGTGAAGTGTTTTCTATGTAGTGGACGAGGCTACGAGTCCCGTCGTGCCACTACGTCGCTGGGACTCGTTGCCTCGTCCACTACCTGCAGAGCTGGCCGATCCACGCCCATTCCAGTAACGCTCTAGCGGAACGAGAGGCGACTCTTCCTTGGATGGCTGATGCAATTACAACGCCAGCAGCAGCCGGCTTGGTGCTTCGAGGTATCCAATCACATCGTTTAAGAATCGTGCCGCAGTTCCGCCATCGACCAAGCGATGGTCATAGGACAGGCTCAGTGGCATCATCAAACGGGGTTGGATGCTGTCGTCGGGCATCACGACCGGCAGTTTACGGCTGCGGCCGACCAGCAAGATCGCCACTTCGGGAACGTTGACGATGGGCGTCGAGTATTGGCCGCCGATCGCTCCGAGGTTACTGATGGTAAAGGTTCCGCCCTTCAAATCGCTGACGGCGAATTGTCCACCACGCACCTTGCCTGCCATTTCAGCTAATCCGCGAGCAATTTCGGGGATGCCGCGTTGGTCAGTGTTCTGCATGACGGGAACGACCAAACCACGATCGGTATCCACAGCGATGCCAACATTTACATAGTCCTTGTAAATGATTTGCTCGTTTTGCTCGTCGATTACCGCGTTGATGCTGGGGTGATGACGCAGTGCCGTCGCGACCGCTTTGATCAAAAACGGCATCGTCGTCAACTTCAGCCCTTGCGCCGCGTAATCGTCTTTGCTCGATTGGCGAAGCCGTTCAAGGTCGGTGATGTCGGCGTCATCAAAATTGGTGACACGAGGAACGGTCGACCAACTCGCATGCATTTGTTTGGAGATCGTTTTGCGGATCTT